>JADLDQ010000291.1 GCA_020846575.1 Burkholderiales bacterium | reverse complement strand
GGGTGATGAGCGCAGGCGGCGTGCGCGCGGCGACCGACACGCCAAACCAGCTCACCAGTTCGATACCGGGCGCCCCGGCCTCGGCGAACGTGGGAACCTCGGGCAGGAATACGGTGCGGCGCGGATTGACGGTCGCCAGCACCCGCAGCTTGCCGGTCTTCATGTGCGGCGCGACCGCGGGATACCCGGTGATCAGCATGTTGACGCGCCCCGAAATCATGTCGGCAACGCCGCCGCTCGACATGGCCTTGTAGGGCACGTGCAGGATGTCCAGACCCTGTTCGTGCTTCAGCGCCTCCATGGCGAAATGGTGCAGCGAGCCGTTGCCCCCCGAGATGTAGATCAGCTTGCCCGGACGCGCCTTGACAAAGGAGATGAGTTCCCGCAGGGATTTCACCGGAACCGTCTCGGTCTGCACCACCAGGTAGAACGGCAGGTCGGCCACATGTCCAACCGGGTCGAAATCCTTGAAGAAGTCGTAGCTGCGGGTCAGGTTCAGCGCCTCGCCCAGGATGTGGACGTTGCCGCTCAGGAGCAGCGTATGGCCGTCGGGTTGGGAGCGCCGCACGTAGTCCGCACCGATGACGAAATTCCCGCCCGGGCGGTTCTCGACCACGATACTGCCCAGGCCATCGCGCATGCCGTCCGCCACGACGCGTGCGGTCAGGTCGTAGGCCGCGCCCGGAGGGGTGGGCGCGACGAGGAATACCGGTCTGGAGGGGAATGTCTGCCCGATGGCCGGCGAAGCCTGCAACAGGGCTTGCAGGCATGCGAGCGTCAGCGCAGTGAGCGTGCGTAGCATCATCGTGGTTCTCCCGTGCGTTGGTTCAGGTGTGATCCGGGCAGCGCCGGTGCGCCGGCCCGGAACCGAAGTCCGCTTCGCTGCAGAGCGTGGCGGCCATCGCCGGCGCCGCACCCCATGGGGTGGACGTCCGGAATCAGCTTGCGACTGTCGCGGCTTCAGAGCACCCCGATCACTTGTCCAGGGCACGGTAGGCCATGCCGCATGCGTAGGGATCGGTGCGATAGCGGTCGCGCAACGCGCGAATCTGCGCTCCATGGCGTTTCCCGGCTTCGATATAAGCGGCCGTGTTCTCCGGCCCGCAGTTGACTTCGGCGGCGAGAAAGCTCGCACGTCGCTGCATGCGGCCCCACCAGTGCGTCACGTGTGGCCGCCCTTCAAGGAAGATGGCGAGGTATTGGAGGTCGCTCACGCGTGTGAAGAATGGCGCAAGAGCGATTTCCGCAAGTGTGAACTGCTCGCCCATCAGCCACGGTCCGCCGGATTCCAACTGTTCCTCGATGTTCCCGGCCATCTTTTCCCAGGCGACGACGGCGCGCAGCACATAGGGCGACGCCAGCCCGTCGGCAACACAGCCGCGCTGGCGGTGCGTCCTTTCCATGTCGGTCTGCTTGCGAAAATGCGCTTCGCGGACGTCTTCGGGCCTGGCCATGAGGCGCTCGCGAAACACCGAGCTGAAGCTGAGCGACGATACCGCCTGGTACAGCGCTTCGTCCGAGGCCTTTATCCACTCCTGCATGCGCGATTGGCCATGCGGCGTCGCGGGTTTCAGCGGCGGATCGGGATAGACCTGATCCAGGTAATTGCAGATGATCGACGATTCGCGTACGACATGCCCGTTGTGAACGAGCGTGGGCACCTGCGCTTTCGGGTTCAGCTTCAGATACTCGGGGTTGAACTGTTCGTCTTCGAAGAGCCGGATTTCATGGCTGATCCAGCCGGCGATATGCTTCTCGTGGAGCGTGATCCTGACCCGTTCCGAACAGATGGACTCCATCGAGTGATACAACTCGATCACGTCCGCGCCGGGCGACGCCGTCCGAGGCCCCGGTGTATTACGTGGTTCCGACATGGACGCCTCCCAAGCGGTGAGCGGCAGCCTGCAGCACGCGATGTCCTGCAAGCTGTTGAACGGTGAAGCAGCGACCGCTCCGGTCCTGCATCTTACGCGAGCGTGAGTTCGACGTCACTGGCGGGCGGCGCGTCATTGGCGGGCGGCGCCGCGGCGCCGAGAAGAGGGGAATCGACTGCCGGCGCGGGCCGCGCTCGTCGATCATCCGCTGCGGCTCGGCGCGCCAGCGCTCGTTGCTGCGGCGGCGTTGTGCCCCGGCTGATGTAGCATAGCCGCTTTGCCGGACCGGACGGGCGGGAGGGACGAATGAGCGGGAGGGACGAATGAATCTGCCGGGAGAAGGGCTGTGCTGAACGCGGCCGCGTTGATTCAGGCGGTGAAGGCCTCGGGCATCCGCTTCGTGGTGGCGCTGCCGGACAGGACCACCAGCGAACACGTGTTGAAGCCGCTGCTCGCCGACCCGGAGATGCGCGTGGTGCAGGTCTGCAAGGAGGACGAGGGCGTGTCGATCTGCGCCGGGCTGCACGCGGCCGGGCAGCGCGCGCTGCTCCTGATGCAGCACACCGGGCTGCTCGACTCGGTGAACGCCCTGCGGGGCGTGGCGTACGAGTTGATGAACCCGGTGTGCATGATGGTGGGTCTGCTGCAAAAGGAGCCGGGCGTCGCGCCCGCGCGCTCCAAGCGCTACGGGCTGCGCATCGTCGAGCCGGTGCTGGAGGCGCTGCAGATCGATCACCTGCTGATCGATGAGACCAGGGACGTGGAGAAGGTGGCGCCCGCCATCGAGGCGGCCTACGGGCGCTCGATGCCGGTGGTGCTGCTGATCGGAACGGAGCCGCACCCATGATGAAGCGCGACGAGTGCCTGAAGGCGCTTGCAAGGCATCGCACCGCCGAGGTGGTGGTGGCGGTCTACACCGCGGCGCAGGAGTGGATCCAGATCGCGCCGCACGAGCTCAACTACACCTTCACCGGGGCGATGGGCCAGGGCTCCTCCCACGCGCTGGGCATCGCGCTCGGCCGGCCCGATCGGCGGGTGGTGGTGCTGGATGGGGACGGGAGCCTGCTCATGAACCTGGGGTCGCTGGTCACCATCGCGAACGCGGCGCCGCAGAACCTGGTCCACTGCGTTTGCCGCAACGGCACCTACGAGACCAACGGCGCGGTGCCGATTCCCGGGCGCGAGCGCGTGCGCTTCGCCGCGTTCGCCCGCGAGGCCGGCTACCGCGGCGTGTACTCGTTCGACAGTCTGGCTGGCTGGGAGGCGAGTCTCGGAGAGATCCTGAAGGAACAGGGGCCGATCTTCGTGGAACTGGAGGTCGAGCCCGGGGCGAAGTACCCGGAGGACTTCGAGCGGCTGTACGCGGTGGAGTACCGGGAGAAGTTCAGGAAGGCGCTGGCGGCTTCGTGAGGCGCCACAGGCGGTATCGAAGGCGGGAGTCCGCCTGAGACGAGAGGAAAATGGCGGCACGGCAATCCGGCGCAAGGCGTTTCACATGACACGAGGCATGATCGCGCTGCTCCTCGCCTGCGCCACGGTCCTTTCCGGCTGCAACACCATGCGCGGCCTGGGGCAGGACATCGAGCGGGCCGGCGAGGTGCTGCAGGAGAAGGCGCGCAAGTAGGCGCCGCGGCGCAGGGGGCGCCGCAAGGATGCTCAGCGGGTGTTGGCCCGCGCCCGCGACGACCACAGGCAGTCACGCCAGCGCAGCACGATGAGCGCGCTCACGGCGAGGCCGAACAGGCAGTACAGCGTCGCGGTGAGCGCGTAGCCGAACGCCGCGAACAGCGGCCCGAACAGCAGCAGTCCCGGCACGTTGGCGTAGATCACCAGCATCCGTATGCCCATGATGCGTCCCCGGAACTGCTGCTCGGAATGGCGCAGGAGCACGGTGGACAAGGGGACGAGGCCGGCGGTCTGGGCGATGCCGGCGCAGGCGAGGACCGCCATCCCGAGCACCGGCTGGGTCACCTGCGCGAACACCAACATCATCGCGAACCAGCCGGCGCCCGCGTAGAACGCCAGGCGCATCGGCCTGGCAACGCCGCCGAAGCGGCTCACCGCGAGCGCACCGGCGAGGGCGCCGCCCGAGGCGCAGGCGAGCATGTAGCCCAGCGTGGTCTGGCCGGCCTGGTAGACCTCCTTCGCCACCACCGGCAGGAGCGCATTGAACAGCGGAAACACGGTCCCGTTGAGCAGCAGGGCATAGCACATCAGCGCGAGCAGCAAGGGCGTGTTCCAGACGTAGGCGAGGCCCTCCTTCAAGTCGCTCCAGGGCGAGGGCCGCGGGCGCGCGCTGCTCCTGGATGCGACTTGCGGCCGGCCGAGCCTCACGCCGGGCACCAGCGTGAGGGCGAGGCCCGCCACGTAGAACCCCGCGACCACGGCGTAGGCCGGGCCGATGCCGAGCGCCGCGACCAGTCCGGCTCCCGAGAGCGCGCCCACGATGCGCGCTGAATCCTGGGTGGTGCGCTGAATGCCCATCGCGGCCATGAGCAGGGAGCCGGGCACGGTCTCGCCGATCAGCGCGGCGCGTATGCCGATGTCCGAGGGGCGCACCAGGCCCGACACCGCGGCGAGCGCGAGCACGTAGTAGGGCGAGAGCCTGCCGGCAAAGGCGAGGATCATGATCGTGGTGGCGAGGCTCACGTACACCGCCCGCATTCCCGCGAGCAGGGTGCGCTGGCCGACGCGGTCGCCCGCTACCCCGAACATCGGCCCGAGCAGCGTGCCCAGCTGCAGCAGGGTCGCGTACACCGTGAGCACCAGCACCGACTGCGTCTCGACCAGCACGTACCAGGCGAGGATCAGGTTCTCCATTTCGAACGCCCACGAGGTGGCCAGATCCGCCGGCCACTGGAAGCGGAAGCTGCTTACCCGGAAGGGCGCGAGGATGGACGCCCGTGCGCATGCACGGGGCGTGGCTTCGTGAGGCATGGCCGCGCCGGCGGTTCTGCTTCGTGCTGCTGCGGTGAAGGGGTGAACCGCGGCCTAGCCCTGCCTTCGCATGAGAGCGAGGCAAATCGACGTTTTCCCCGCGTCGTTCATAGCTTGATAGGTCGGGCCGTCATGCATGAAAGAATATCTGGAAACCAGCGCTCCAGATCGAAGACCTTTACCGTGCGGCGCTGCTCGGTTGTCAACTCCGGGGCAAGCATCACCGTTGGCCGTCGTCCCGCGCCGCCAGTCGTCGTACGCACCAACGTTGCTCGGATTTCTCCCAGGCTCGCCATGGTCTTGCGTAGTGAAGCCTCCGTCCCGAGTGCGATCTTCGCCAGACTCACCAGCATCAGTCCCACTACGGTCGCGAAGGTGTGCAGGCGTAGTGATCCATCGGCCCACTGATGCGACGGCCCCCAGGGCACCACGCCGCCTTTCTTTGCCCTGCGGAACATCTCCTCGACGTTCCACTGGCCGCGGAAGGCATGCACAATCCGACCGGTGCTCCAGTTGTGACGATCCGTGCACAGTACCCGCCGACCAAGCCGGGTCGTCTCCAGTTGGCGGCGTAGAGCCGCGTCGACGTGCCATCGCAACGCCGGGACTTTCTCGGTGCCGGCGATGGTGGTTACAACGAAGCTCGACAGATGTTCCCGGGCGAGCGCCTTGGTGACCCGTTGCGCCAGGTTGCTTCCCGAGATCCGACCTGCCTGCACCAGGCGATCGAGTTTGCGCAGTTCCAGCTTCGCTTTGCGCAGGGCCACCGCGATGCCGCGTTTCTGCCCCTGCAGCAACTCTTTG
>JADLDQ010000290.1 GCA_020846575.1 Burkholderiales bacterium | reverse complement strand
GCGGTCCTTACTCGGGCTGTATGCCGATCGCCTTGACCGCCCTGGCGAACCGCGCCACGTCGCGCTTCACGATCTCGGCCATCTCCTCGGGGGTGCTGCCGAAGGGAACCAGTCCCGCGTTGACCAGTCGCTCCGAGACCTCCTTGGACTGCACGATGCGGTGGATCTCGCTGCTCAGCCGCGCGACGATCGGCCTGGGAGTCCCCGCCGCGAGCACGAAGGCGAAGAACGTGGGCGGCAGGACATCTTCGGCGACCCCGGACTCGGCCAGCGTCGGCACGTCCGGCAGCAGCGCCAGGCGTTTGGGCGATCCGACCGCGATCGCCCGGAGCTTTCCGCTGCGCACGTGCCCGATGACGCCGGCGGCGGAGGTCGCCGTGATTTCCACCTCGCCGGCGAGCGCACCGGTGACGGCAAGGGACGCGCTCTTGTACGGCACGTGCACCATGTCGATCCCCAGGTTCGCCTTGAGCCCTTCGAAACCGATATGCGGCAGGCTGCCGGCGCCGAAGCTGCCGTAGTTGAGCGCGCCCGGCTTCGCGCGCGCGAGCGCGGCCACCTGGCTCAGGCTGCCGGCGGGGACTTTCGGATTCACCACCAGCACGTAGGGGCCCCAGGCCGCGATGCTCACGTACTCGAAGCTGGTGAGCGAGTCGTAGGGGAGCTTCCGGTACAGGCTGGGATTGATTCCCAGCGGGTCGCGTGCGGTGAGCAGTAGGGTGTAGCCGTCGGCAGGTGACTTGAGCGCGGCCTCGGTGCCGATGATGCCGTTCGCCCCGGCGCGATTCTCCACCACCACCGGCTGCCCGAGGGTCTCCGACAGCTTCTGCGCGACCGTGCGCCCGGTCAGGTCCGCGCCGGCACCGGGGGCGAACGGTACGATCATACGCATGGGTCGGCCGGGATATGCGTCCTGCTGCTTCGCCGCCGACTGAGCGTGGCAGGTCCCGGCGAGCGCGAGGCTGGATGCCAGCGCGAGCGCACCGCGACCGATGTTGCGCCGAGTGACCTTGTTCATGTTCCCGCGTCCTTTGCTGAAATGCACATGATCGACACCGTGATCGAGCACCCGCGGCGCTACAGGATATCCGCGAGCACCGAGCGCCACTTCTGCAGCGTCTTTTCCCGCAGCTCGGGACTCATCCTGGAGACCGGGTACCAGTCCTCCTTCCAGGACAGCTCGCGGCAGGCGTCGATGACGACCCGCGCCGAGGTGAGCAGCTTCTTCTTCCCGTCCTGCATCTTCTCCTCGGGAGGAATGGCCGGGTGAACATTGTTGGTGTGACAGTTCGGGATGACGAGCATCTGCCGGTCCAGCCGCGTGCGGGTGGTCATGGCCCAGAGCACCTGGTCCATGTTCGCGGGGTCGATGTCGTCGTCGACCACCACCGTGAATGCGCCCATCTCGGCCGAGTACTGCGAGGCCAGTATGCCCGCCTGCAGCGCGTGGCCGGAATACAGCTGCTCCAGCGCGATCACGTTGAACAGCCCGCCACTGCCGGCGAAGTTCGACCACACGCCGCGGATGCCCGGAACGCCGTATTCCTCCAGCCGCCGGCGTATCCCGACCGAGTCGGCCAGGGCGAGCATCAGGCTGAAGGTGTGCGGCGGCACCGAGGGCATGGAGCAGGTGAGGATGGGGTCGCTGCGCCAGTGCACGGCCGTTACGCGGATCACCGGCTCCAGAACCGGTTTCAAGCCCCGGTTGGCGTAGTACCCGGACCACTCGCCGAACGGACCCTCCTCCGCCAGTTCGCCCGGGTGGCATTCCCCTTCGATGACGATCTCCGCGTGCGCCGGAAACGGCAGGCCGCTGCGCGTGCCGGTGACGAGCTGCAGCGGCTCGCCCGTGATACCGCCCGCGGCCTCGAATTCGGACATGCCCCAGGGCGTGTCGGGCTGGCACGCCAGCCACCACAGCACCGGGTCCAGGCCGATCGCGATCGCCACCGGCATGACCCGGCCCTTGGAGAAGTACTTCTCGGAGATGATGTTGCCGTGCTTGCCCGGCGTGGCGTGCAGCGCGAGCCGCTCCGGGCCGGCCACCATCACGCGGTAGGTGCCCACGTTCACCCACCCCGTCTCCGGGTCTTTCTGGATCACGGCGTGCGCGGTGCCGATGTAGCGCCCGCCGTCCATCTCGTGGAAGCGCGGCACGGGAAACCGCAGCATGTCGATTCCGGGGCCGCTCACCGAGTTCTCCATGACCGGACCGCCATCGACGTAGCGGGGGGCGACTGGCCGGATCTGCCTTTGCCTGCGGTACCAGTTCTGGTGCAGCTGCATCGGGGCGACCTGGTCCTGCGGCAGCCCGAGCGTTTTCGCCAGACGCCAGTTCGAGGCGAGCATGCCGAACGCGGTCCTGAAGCCGCGCGGGTATCCCGGGATGTCTTCGAAAACCATGAGCGGCTTCGGATCCCTGCCCTCCCGGTAGGCGAGCTCGACCAGCGCTCCCATCTCCAGGTCCCAGTGCGCGCCGCGCAGCGTGCGCAGCTCGCCGTGGCGCTCCACCTCGGCGAGGTACTGGCGCAGGTCGAGAAAGCGGTCCATGACCAAAGCCTTATCCGCGGGCGGGGAACGGGTGGACGATGCCGCGAAACTGACACGCCCTCGCCCGCGCTCCCTTGATCTGAATCAAGCGTCTCGGGCCTGGAGACCGTTGGCCGATCGCGCCCCCGCCAGCGACTACCTTGCCCTTCGCGCCACCGCCAGTGGCCGGTAGAGCGCGCGCTTCTTGTACTGGTGCGCTTCCATCTTGCGGATGATGTCGGCGAGCATCCGCGTGGCCTCGGCGATGAAAGGCCCCTTGTTCAGCATCACGCACTCGGCGCGCATCGACATCGCCGCGTCGGTGACCTCGGCGCGCGTCGGCAGCCCCGAGTGGGCCACGCTGTCGAGCACCTGCGTCGCCCAGACCACCGGCAGGTGGCAGGCCTCGCCGAACCACAGCAGTTCCTCCTGCATCTCGGCCAGGCGCTCGAAGGACAGTTCCACCGCCAGGTCGCCGCGGGCGATCATCAGCCCCACCGGCTCGTACTTGAGCGCCTCGAACAGGATGTCGGCCAGGTTGCTCACCGCGCCGCGGGTCTCGAGCTTCAGGATCATTCCGAACCCCGCCCTGCCCGCGCGACGGATGCGCTCGCCCACCAGCGCCACGTCCTGCGCGCCGGTGACGAAGGACACGCCCACGGCGTCGGCGTGCTCCAGGGCGAAGCCGAGCGCCGCCTCGTCCTGCGGCCCGAGCTGGCCGAGCGAGAGCGCGCTGTCGGGGAAGGCAATGCCCTTGCCCGAGCGCAGCCGCAGCGGCGACTTCGCCACCCGCTTCACGCGGCAGGAAAGGCCCTGCGGACCCGTGGTTTGCACGAGCGCCACCAGCCTGCCGTCGTCGAGCACCACGCGCTCGCCCGCTTGCACCTTCGAGAGCATCTCGGGCTCCGGGAAGGCGAGCACCGTCATCGCCGGATCGCCGCAGAGCCCGGATTCGTTCAGCAGGAACGAGTCGCCAGCCGCCAGGCGCACGCTGCGGGGTTGCTCCGGTAGCGCGCCGACCTCTGCCTTGCCCATGCGGCGCGCGCCGCGCCGCCAGACAAGCGGCAGGCCGGCGGCGATGTACAGTGAGCGATCGCACTGAACCTGGACCGCGCCGGCGCCGCACACGGACACTTCGAGCCTGCGCTGCCGGCCGCCCGCATCGGTGAGCACGAGGACGTCGCCCGCTTCGAGCTGCGGGATCCATTGCGGCGGCACCGGCATCTGCGCGCCGCACCGGTACTGTCCCACGAGCTCGAGCACGGTCGGCGCGAGCGTGCGCCCCGCCGCGTCCTTGCAGCGCGGGAAGTGGAGTACCCCGGGCTCGGTCTGGCGGATCTCGGTGCGCAGCTTCGGGCCCGGCAGATCCACCACGATGCGGCCCGCCTTGCCGCAGGCGGCCGCTCGCGCCTTGAAGGTCGCCGCGACCGCCGCCCACTCGGCGGGCGACTGGTGCGCGCCGTTGATGCGCAGCAGGTCCGCGCCGGCAGCGAGCAGAGCGTCTGCCCACTTCGCATCCGCCTCGGCCGCGTCGGGCGCGGTCACCATGATGTAGACGTGCCGCTCGGGCGGGCGCGGCCCGAACAGCGCGCGGGTGTTGGCGTGCAGGATCCTCTCTGCCTGCGCCCGGTCCAGGCGAGCGCGCCCGGCCATGGCTTCCTCGCGCTCGCCCGCGAGCCAGGCCGACACCCGCAGCAGCAGGTCGTGCACATGGCCCTCGCAGCGACCGAGCGAGGACAGCCCCACCGCGCACAGATCGAGCTGCAGGCGATGCAGGTCGCGCTTGCGAAGACCCAGGTAATGGGCGAGGTTGACCGCGCTCGCGCGATGGCCGGGAAGGGCTGCGTCGATGCTGGCCCGGCGGGCCTGCTCCTCTTCCCGAGTGGCCTCGAGCAGCGCGAGCACGCCCGCGCGCAGGGCTTGCGCGCGGTCGGGGTTGGGGTGGTTCGCCATAGATTCCGAGTATCGATCCGACGGCGCGCCGAGGCTTGACCTGGATCAGGCGCTGGTTCTAGGCGCAAGCCCGCATCTTGCGTTCCATGACGCCTCTCACTTCGCCACCTGTCCGGCCGGTATCACCCATGCCCGTCTTGGAACGAGAGCATCGGGCGATCGGCCGGTTCAAACCACGCCTGGGCACGCAGGCCCCAGAGCGCCCCGCGCATGCTCTGCCGCCGCCGCTTGCCTCGCAAGCCGCGCAGGTACGGTTGCGTTACATCGGAACGCTCAGGCCGTGAAACCACCGCCGTTCATCAGGCGCAGCGCGTTCGCGCTCGTGCGAGCCACGCGCGGTCTCGGGCCGGGTCTCATGATCGGGGCCGCGGATGACGACCCCAGCGGTATTGCGACCTACTCGCAGGCGGGCGCTCAGTTCGGGTTGGCGATGCTCTGGACCGTCGCGTTGACCCTGCCGCTGATGGCGGCGATCCAGATGCCGCAAGGCGTCCTGGTCGGCGCGCAGTTGCGCCGCATCCTCCTTCACCTGCATCGACCGATCGGCGGCCAAGGCAGGGTTCGCCGCCGGCGACGTCGTATTGCGCTACAACGGCAAGGAGATCGCGAGTTCCTCGGATCTGCCCGTACTGGTGGCCCATGTCTGAGATAACGCGACGGACCGGACGCGCTTTCATCTCATTTGAAGCGATAGCCAGGCGATCGGCGGCAAAGACGCGGCCGCAGGCAGCCCGAACCAGCCCAGGCAGATGAGTGCCCCGTGGCTGCCGCCCGGTCGCACCTGCCCCAACGCGTCCCCGGGGACAGGGCGGCGCCGCGCAGGTGCTCGCCTTGCGCTGGCGGCGCCGTTCACCACACGGATGACCGCGGGCCCCGCCGGCAAGCTGGCCGCTCGCGACAACGGATCCGCCTGAGCTACAGTTCGAGCTCCGACCCGAACGCGACCCTGCGCAGGTCCGTCCCG
>JADLDQ010000497.1 GCA_020846575.1 Burkholderiales bacterium | reverse complement strand
GGATCGCATTGATCCCTATTTGATTTTCGCTAAGACCGGAAGCTTTTCTAAAGAAGAAGTAGAACTGTGTTACAGTGCTCAGGGGGAAAGGGAACAAAGGGTTATTCTTCTTTCTGGATCTGAACTAGAACAATTTTGGCCATTTACCAAGAGTCGGTACGGGGAGGGTCAGTCCTTGGCAGACTTTTCAATGATTTCGGAACAAATTTATCCAAATGTTAAGAGAATGGGGTGAGGTTAACGTAGATCAATCTAAGTGTGGTGTAGTTGCATTTCGCAAAGACCGGTGAAGTGCCACATAAAGCTTTATTAATTCCGGGTCTGTTCCTCTTTTGTAGACTTTTGCGCCATAGCATTGTTCATGAGTACTGGTCTTCGTGTCGCAATCCTTTGGGTGCCACCCCGGAACGTGGCGCTCTCAAAGCTTCGCGGTTCTGCCCCTTCCACCTTCGCTAAAGCTTCCGCTTTCGCCCTGCGGGCTTCAGCGCGACAGGGCAGGGCAGGATTCGTTGGGGGCCCGGGTCCCGGGGTTACGCGCCCGAGCGCGCTCACCCCGAGCTGTCAGATTCCGCCCCGTCAGGGCGGATAGGCGCTTTGCCCCGGCACACCTCCAATCTTCTGTTCTCCCTGTCGCCTTCCGTCCGGTCTCCCGTCACAAAGTGATGTGCCGGGAGTCCAATTGCCTCCGCGCCTTCAGCGCACTTCGTGCCAGAGAACCCAACCAAGGGCTGCACGGCTGCGCGCCGGTCGCCGTTCGCCGGATGATGGGCGGCAAACAGGCTGCGTAGGGATCGAACCTCTTGCGGGCTACGCCCGCCCACCCCTGCTGGGATGGGCCAACCAAAAGATAGGTATCCGGACGCCGGGAAATCCGTCCTTCGCGCCGTGGCGTGAGCTGACCGACGGACGCCGGCGCTCCGTAAGCGCCCGAAGGGTGCGTTAGAAAATCCAAAGGGCAGAGCCCCTGGGTAACGATCCCTTTTCGTGCCAAGCCCTGGAAGGGCGGCACCGCGCGGCATCTTTCGAGTGCGCGTCGCACGATCTCGCCCCGGTGGAGCTCCTTCCGAGAGGGGTCCGAGTTCCAGGGGGCTTCACCCCTGGCCATGATCTGGCGCGCCGTTGGCGCTTGCGTCGATTGCTGCACGCAGAACGCCCGCTTTCGTCCGTTGCGCCGGCCCCTTCCATTCGGTATTCGTCACTAGCCGATAGCTGATAGCTGATAGCTGATAGCTGATAGCTGATAGCTGATAGCT
>JADLDQ010000496.1 GCA_020846575.1 Burkholderiales bacterium | reverse complement strand
GTCCACGCGGGCAAACGCGGGCAGCTCGGCCACCTGACTGCCGGTCTCGTCGATATACCGCTCATAGGTGACGGTGAACGAGGCAACCGTTGTCATCGATCTCACCTGTCGGCTGCGATTGCTGACGTAACGTAATAGGTGGGGTGCATCGACGGCGGTGGAATTGATCCTGGTCAATCGGGAGACACCGATCCAAGTAGCGCGCCGGCCGGCGGGACTGCAGACGGTCTCGGCCCCGGCCTGTGTCTTCACCGCCGGCCCGGTCTCTCTCTGCTTGGGCCTTGGCGAAACCATTGGCTCCGGTCTCGCAGGCAGCGGTACCGGCATCCGGCTTGATCTGCGTCATGGAGCCCAGCTCGGTGCGTTGATTACTTTTAAAATCATGACAAATCGCCAATTGATCTACATCGTCAAAGACCAGAAACCGCTGGTGCTCGCGGCTGACGAGACGGTTCGCGACGCGTGCCGCTCGATGTGGGAGCGCCGCACCGGATCCGTCCTCGTCGTGGACAATCAAGAGCGCCTGGTCGGCATCTTCACCGGCCGCGACGCAGTGCGGCTCTTGGCGAAAGGCCGAAATGCAGCCGAGACTCGTCTTGCGGCGGCAATGACCAGGAACCCTGTGTCGGTGACGCCGCGCAATTCTGCCGTCGATGCGCTTCGGGCGATGACTACAGGGGGCTTCCGGCATGTCCCGGTGACCGAGAACGAAAAAGTCCTGGGCGTGGTCTCGCGCGGTGACTTCAAGGGGATGGAGTTCGAGGCGTACCGTTGGCGCAATATCAGCCAGACGAGTTCGGCGGCCAACCGGACACTCGCAAGCATCATCGAGGACCGCAAGCCGCTCGTGCTGCCCGCCGATGAAACGGTGGCGGTCGCCTGCCGGCGCATGTGGCAGCAGAAAGTGGGGTGTGTTCTGGTCGCCGACAGGCTGCAGCGACTGAAGGGGATATTCACCGGTCGTGATGCCGTGCGCGTGCTCGCCAAAGCGAAGGATCCGGCCGCAACCCGCTTGACCAAGGCCATGACACACGATCCAGCGACGATGCCGCCGGACAACCATGCCATCGATGCTTTGCGAGCGATGAACGACGGTGGGTTCCGCCACCTGCCTGTGGTCGCCAACGGAAAGGTCCTGGGCGTGGTGTCACGCAATGACTTCACGGGTGTCGAGATCGACAGGCTGGACGAAGAAGAGCATCTGAAAGAGTGCATCTGGTAAGGGCCGGCGGCGCCGGCGACCGATCCGGTCTTGGATCGCGTCAGAGCGTGATGGCGGCGAGTGGCCGACAGGGGCCTTGTGCAGGCGCAGCAAGCACTGAGGCGGAGAGGTGCCTTGCGGTGCCGCCGCCGAAGCGGCCCACGGTTCCCGATCGATCTCGATCCGGCAGCCGGCGATTTCTCGGCCTCGTCGATTGATCCGCTACATCCACTCGGGGTAGTCTGTGCGCCACACGGATGGCTCACCAACGCAGCCCATTCAGGGAGAACGCTAGCAATGGCAGACCAGGGAAGCGCCGGCCGGTTGCCGGGGCACACGTCGT
>JADLDQ010000495.1 GCA_020846575.1 Burkholderiales bacterium | reverse complement strand
CGGACGGCGGCGATGCGGGCACGGCCGGAACCGGCGGCGCCGCCTTGGCATTGGGCAGCGCCTTCTTCTTGAGCGCCTCGGCAGCGCGCAGCTTCGCGAAGATGCTGCTGGGCTTGGCGGCAGGCGGCACCGTGCGCGGCGATTGGCGGCGGGCGACGGCGCGGCGCGAGCCCGTGCGGCGCGGCGGAATTGCAGGCACTGCGGGCGCAACGGGCGTTGCGGGGGGCGTGGCCTTCTCCACCAGCGGAACCTTGGGCGGTGCGGGCGGCGGCGTGACGATCGGCGCCTTCTTCGTCGCGGGCGGTAGCGCCTTCTCCTCGCTGGGACGCGGAAGTTCCTTGCGCAGGGGCGGCGCGGGCAATTCCCTGCGCGCGGCAGGCGCGGGCAACTCCTTGCGCGCGGCCGGCGCGGGGAGTTCCTTTCGCTCCACCGGCTTCGCAGGCTGTGTGGGCTGCACGCTCCTCTTCGCAACGGGCGCAACAGGTGCGGCTGCCGCGATGGACTTGGCGGGCGCGATGGGATTGGCGGGCGCAGCGGAAGCCACGGCCTTCGGCGCGGACTTCACTTCGACCACCAGTTTCTTCGCTGCCGGAACTGGCGTGGGCACAGGCGCTCTGACAACCACCGGCGCGGGCGTGGCAAAAGGCGCAGCAGGCGCGTCTTCCTTCTTCTTGCGCGGGCGGCCGCGCTTCTTCGCGGCCGGGGCGGCGGCGGGCTTGGCTTCAACCGGCGGATCTGGCGGCGCCTTTGCGGCGACGGGTTCAGGTTTGGGTGCGGGGGCCTTGACTCCGACGGGCACGGCCTTGGCCTCTGGCGGTTTCGCGAGAGCCTCGTCCTTCTTCCTCCTCGGGCGGCCGCGCTCCTTTGCGGCGGGCTTAGCCGAAGCAGGCGGCGCCTTCACAACGACGGGCTCAGGTTTAGGTGCGGGTGCCTTGGCTTCGACGGGTACGGAGACGGCAGCCACGACCCTCGCGGGCGCTTCGCCCTTCTTCTTGCGCGACTCGCGTTTCTTGGCGACCGGCGCGGCAGGCTTGGTTTCGGCAGGAGACTTTACTTCAACAGGCGCGGCGGGCGGCGGCGACTTCGCTTCAATGGCCGGCGGCTTCGCAGGCGCCTCCTCCCTTTTTTTTCGCGGGGGGCGCTTCTTCGCGGACTTGGCTGCGGACACGGCCATCGCTTCGACCGGCGCGGGCCTTTCCGGCTCGGCGGTTTCCTTGGCGGCCGGCGCCTTGCGCGCGGCCTTCTTCGCGGCCTTCCTGACGGCCGCCGCGACGGCCGAGCGCTTCGCCGATTTGGCGAGGGACTTCGGGGCGCTCTTTTTGGTCGCTTTCTTCCGTGCCATGGCTCTTCCTTTCAAAGACGAAGGCGCATGAAATACGCCTACCATTCTGCCCCGCACCCGGGGCGATGTCCAACAAAGAGGGCACGAAGGGCAGCCGGCGGCTGTATTCCCAGTCAGTCCGGTCAATTAAGCAAGCGAGATGCCCATGCCCCCGGCGTTACGGTTTCTTTCGGTGCTCTTCAAATTCAGCATTGCGCACAATGTGAGTGGCGAAGAAAGAACAACTAGCGCAAATTCGGACATCGGGGCTTCTCCTACTAAAGGACAGGTCGAAACGTGGGTCAAGCAGCTCGCCACCGAGGACGCTCCGATACGCGAAGATGCCGAGAAAAAACTCCGCGATGCAGGCAGCGCGATCGACGATTGGATGGTAGCCCCCGCGAAGGGCTTGAGCGGCAATGCGCAACGTCGCGTCCTGGAAATCTTCGATCACCACCTGCGAGTCGCCCACTTTGACGAAACAGTCGGGAAACTGAACGAAAAGGACTGGCTCTTTGTCCAACTAAGGCTCGACACCCTCCTTGTTCTCCTGCTGGAAGACAGATACCTGTGACCACGCCTACAATCCGCGGCCCGCAAGAAGGGCGCGCCGCCCGCTGTCGTTGCCCTTGTCCAATGGGGCGATCACGAGAAT
>JADLDQ010000289.1 GCA_020846575.1 Burkholderiales bacterium | reverse complement strand
CGGCGCTGTTCACACCCGAGGAGCGGGCGCAGATGCGCGAGCAACTTCGCAACGCGAAGTCTCGCCAAGAGCGCACCGAGCTGATGCGGCAGTTCCACGAGCGCACGGCGCAGCGGGCACAGGAACAAGGGGTGACGCTGCCGCAGCGGGCCCGCAACCACGGGGGCGCAGGCGCGACGCTTTTCACGCCCGAGGAACGGGCCGCCTGGCGCGATCGCTCCCGCAATGCGCAGACCCCCGAGGATCGAGCCCGGATTCGCCAGGAGTACCGGGCGCAGCTCGAGCAGCGGGCCAAGGACAAGGGCATCGCGCTGGCGCAGCGCGGCGAGGAGCGGCGCGGGCAGGAGCGGAGCGGAACCGCGCTCTCGCTGCTCACGCAGGAGGAACGCACCCGGATTCGCGAGCGGATGCGCAGCGCCCAGACGCCGCAGGAGCGCGCCGCTCTGCACAGCGAGACCCGCGCCCTGATCGAGCAGCGCGCCAGGGAAAAGGGGATAGAGCTGCGCCAGTACGACCGCGGCCGGCACCGCGGACACGGTGGGCCGCAGCGCACTGCGGCATAGCGCCGGTGGTGCAGCGCACCGCGGCATAGCGCCGGCGGCGCCGTGCTCCGGCGAGCGCCACGCCGGCCGCCCGCGCCAACCCCCGCCCGCGCCAGCCCCCCCGGGTCATGACCCCGGGGCATTCCTTCGCCTGACCACGCCCACCGGGCGGGCGCTCGCAACGCCGGGCGAGCGCTTGAAATCGTCGCAAGTGACGGAATATCTTTCTGGCGGGAGCCAGAGGGCATGAAATACAAGGACTACTACGCCATCCTTGGCGTCGCGCGGGAGGCAAGCGACGAGGACATCAAGCGCGCCTATCGCAAGCTCGCCCGCAAGTATCACCCGGACGTATCCAAGGAAGCGGACGCCGAGGAGAAGTTCAAGGAGGTCTCCGAAGCCTACGAGACCCTCCGGGATCCGGAAAAGCGCACCGCCTCCGAGCAGCTCGGCCGCCACCGCGCGGGCCAGGAGTTCCGCCCGCCGCCCGGCTGGGCCGAGCAATTCGGCGTGGGCGGGGAAGACGGCGCCGACCTGGGCGACATCTTCGAGCACATCTTCGGCGCCGGCCGCTTCGGCCAGGGCGGCCGCTCAGGGCACGGGCGCGACTACGAGGCCCGAGTCCACCTGACGCTCGAGCAGGCGGCGCGGGGCACGGACATAGCACTGGCCCTGCCTGGCGGGCAGGCAACGGCGCGCGTGCGCGTCCCCAAGGGCGTTACCGACGGGGACCGCATGCGCGTGCCCGGCAAGGGTATGCCCGGGGCGAGGGGAGGCAAGCCCGGAGACCTGTATCTTGACATCGCCATCCAGCCTCACCGGCTGTACCGGGTCTCGGGCCACGACCTGTACCTCGATGTGCCGCTGGCGCCCTGGGAGGTCGTGCTCGGCGGTGCGGTGGACGTGCCTACCCTGGACGGCCGCATCGCGGTGAGCGTTCCCGCAGGCGCTCGCGCCGGCCAGAAGCTGCGTGTCTCCGGCCGGGGCCTGCCGCGACCGCGCGGCGGCGCCGGCGACCTGTACTGCGTGCTGTCCATCGTCACGCCTGCCCATCCCGGTGAACAGGAAAAGAAGCTCTACGCCGACCTCGCCCGCGCCTCCTCCTTCAATCCGCGCGCCCATTTCGAGTGACAGGACATGAACAGACCACTGCTGCGCCAGATCCTGGACGAGCACTTCGAGGTGGGTTTCGCGGAACTGGCGCGCTACTGCGGACTGCCGCATGCGCACCTGCTGGAGCTGGTGCAGTTCGGAGTGATCGAGCCGCTGGCCGCCAGCCGCAGCGGCGGCGAAGCCGACTGGCGCTTTACCGGCCGCGCGCTGGCGCTCGCCCGCCGTGCGGCGCGGCTGCAAAGCGGCTTCGAACTCGATGCCCCGGCCCTTGCGCTGGCGGTGCAGCTGTTCGAGCGCATCGACGCGCTGGAGCGCCGCGTCCGCGAACTGGAGTGCCAGCTGCCGGGCTGACCCGCCCGCGCCAGGCATGGCGCGGCCGCGGCTCGATGCGCATTCCCCGCCGTGCCGCATTCGCGGACAATGCGGCCTGGGCGAGACGCGAGGAGAGGCGGGGCGTGCAGTTCCTGCATCGAGCGATAAGCGCCACCGCGCTCTTGCGCGGCGGCAGCCTGACGTGCGGCGCGCTCGTGCTCTGGGCGGCGTTCGCCGCCGCACAGGCGCAGACCCTGCCGCCGCCGGTGGCGCGCGCGCTCGCGGCGGCCTCCGTTCCGCAGGACCGTGTCGCGCTGTGGGTCCAGCCGCTGGCCGCGCGCGAGCCCACGCTCGCCTACAACGCGGCCGCGCCCATGAATCCGGCCTCCACCATCAAGCTGCTCACCACCTGGGCGGCGCTGGAGCTGCTCGGGCCCGCCCACCAGTGGTCCACGGAGGTCTGGAGTGCGGCGCCGCTCGAGGGCGAGCGGCTGCGCGGCGCCCTCTACCTGCGCGGCGGCGGTGATCCGAAGCTCACCTTCGAGAACTTCTGGCTGCTGCTGCGCGCCCTGCGCGCGCGCGGGGTGCGCGAGATCCAGGGCAACCTGGTGCTCGACCGCTCGTGGCTGGAGACGCCGCCGCGCGACCCCGGGCGTTTCGACGGCCGGCCGCTTCAACCCTACAACGCGGGCCCGGACGCGCTGCTGCTCAACTTCAACGCGTTTCGCTTCGGCTTCGTGCCGGACCCGGAGCGCCAGGCGGTGAGAATCCTCGCCGAGCCGCCCTCGGTCCTGCTGGAGATCGCCAACGGCGTGTCGCTTTCGGGCGGCCCCTGCGGCGACTGGCGCGCCGCGGTGAAGGCGAGCTTCCACAACGAAGGGCGCGGGGCGCGCGCCAGCTTCGCCGGTGCCTATGCCGCGGCCTGCGGGGAACAGGTGTGGAACGTCTCGCTCCTTGCCTCGCCCGAGTTCGTGTTCGGCGCGTTCAGGAGCATGTGGGACGAGCTCGGCGGCACGCTCGGCGGCACGCTCGCCGAGGGCGCGGTGCCCGCCGGCGCGCGCCTGCTCTACCGGCAGGCGTCCGCTTCGCTCTCGGAGGCCGTGCGCGACATCAACAAGTACAGCAACAACGTCATGGCGAGCATGGTGTTCCTCGGCTTGTCGGCGCGGCCCGGCGGACCGCCGGGCAGCCGCGAGCGTTCCGAATCCCTCGTCAAGGAGTGGCTGAGCGCCAAGGGCCTCGCCGCCCCGGAACTGGTGATGGACAACGGCTCGGGCCTGTCGCGCCAAGCGCGCGCGAGCGCGCAGACCCTCGGCCGCGCGCTGGCGCTCGCCGGGCGCAGCGCGGTGATGCCGGAATTCATCGCCTCGCTGCCGCTGGTCGCGGTGGACGGCACCATGCGGCGGCGCCTGCGCACCGAGAGCATCGCCGGCAACGCGCACATCAAGACCGGTTCATTGAACGGCGCGCGCGCCATCGGGGGCTACGTGCTCGACCGCGGCGGGCAGCGCCAGGCGGTGGTGTTCATGGTCAATCACCCCAACGCGGCGGCGACGCAGGAGGCGCAGGACGCGTTCCTGCGCTGGGTGTATGAGGGTGCGGGCGAGACAGCGAGCCAGACTGCGATCGAGGGCGGGAGCAAGGGCGCGCGCGCCGCGGGGTGCGTACGGGCGAAGGCTGCGAGGGGGAAGAAAGCGGCCGCGTGCTGACCCGCGGCGGCGCGCTGCGGCAACGCGGACGCATGGGCGGTTGTACCCGGGCCGCAAGCGATCCCGCGAGTCCGCAGGGACTCGGGCGGCCGGCGCAGCCCCCCGGCCGGCGCCACAGCCCCCGGCCGGCGCCACAGCCCCCGCGGCCGGTGCTACAGCCCCCCGCGGCCGGTGCTACAGCCCCCCGGCCGGCGCTACAGTCCCAGTTCTCCCCAGAGCCCGTCCACTCGCGCCTTCACCTGCGCGTCCATCACCACCGGCTTCCCCCAGCGGCGCGAGGTCTCCGCCGGCCACTTCCGGGTGGCGTCGATCCCGAGCTTCGAACCCAGCCCCGCCACGGGGCTGGCGAAATCGAGGTAGTCGATGGGCGTGTTCTCGGCCACCGTGCAGTCGCGGGCGGCGTCGACCCGGGTGGTGAGCGCCCAGATCACTTCCTTCCAGTCGCGCACGTCGATGTCCTCGTCGGTGACGATGATGAACTTGGTGTAGGTGAACGGGCGCAGGAACGACCAGATGCCGAACATCACCCGCCGGGCGTGGCCCGGGTACTGCTTCTTGATGCTCACCACGGCCAGGCGATAGGAGCAGCCCTCCGGCGGCAGGTAGAAATCGGCGATTTCCGGGAACTGCTTCTGCAGGATGGGCACGAACACCTCGTTGAACGCCATGCCGAGAATGGCCGGTTCGTCCGGCGGCTTGCCGGTGTAGGTGCTGTGGTAGATCGGCTCGCGCCGCAGCGTGATGCGCTCGACGGTGAACACCGGGAAGCTGTCCTGCTCGTTGTAGTAGCCCGTGTGGTCGGCGAACGGACCCTCGGGCGCGGTGTCGCCGGGCTGTATCGCACCTTCGAGCACGATCTCGGCGCTGGCCGGCACCTGGAGGTCGGCGTGCCGGCAGCGCACGAGTTCCGTTCGCGAGCCGCGCAACAGGCCCGCGAACTGGTACTCCGAGAGCGTGTCGGGGATGGGCGTCACCGCCGCGAGCATGGTGGCCGGGTCCGCGCCCAGGGCCACGGCGACGGGAAAGGGCTCGCCGGGGTGCGCGGCGCAGAAGGCGCGGTAGTGCAGCGCCCCGCCGCGATGCGCGAGCCAGCGCACGATGAGGCGCTTGGGGCCGATCACCTGCTGGCGGTAGATGCCGAGATTCTGCCGGCGCTTGGGATCGCCTTGCGTCTGCGGGCCGCGCGTCACCACCAGTCCCCAGGTAAGAAGCGGCCCCGCGTCACCGGGCCAGCAGGTCTGGATCGGCAGCCTCGCGAGATCGACATCGCTTCCCTCCCAGATCACCTCCTGGCAGGGCGCGCGCGAGACCTCCTTCGCGCTCATCGACAGCACCTGCCGCCCGATCGGGATCCAGCGCTGGAACACGTCCGCGATGCCCTTGGGCGGGTCGGGCTCCTTGAGGAAGGCGAGCAGCTTGCCGATGTCGCGCAGCGCCGCGAGCGGGTCGCTGCCTGCCTCCGCACCCATGGCGAGCGCCACCCGGCGCGTGGTGCCGAACAGGTTCCCCAGCACCGGCATGGTCCCGCCCGCCGGCCGCTCGAACAGGAGCGCCGGCCCCCCCTTCTTCAGCACCCGGTCGCAGATCTCGGTCATCTCCAGGCGCGGCGAGACTTCGGCGCCGATGCGTTTCAGCTCGTCCTGCGCCTGGAGCTGCGCGATGAATTCCCTCAGGTCGCGGTAGGCCATCTGCGCTTCAGCTCCCCTGCATCCAGTAGTCGATGGCGATCCCGGCGAAGATCGCACCCCCGACCCAGTTGTTGTGGTTGAACGCGCGGAAGCAGCCTTCGCGCGAGCGGCCGCGGATCCACACGTAGTGATAGCCCATCATCACCGCCGCGACCCACAGCCCGGCGTAGTAGGCCGGGCCGAAGCCGTGCATCGCCCCGATCCCCACCAGGATGGCGAGCATCGCGGCGTAGCAGCCCATCACCGCCGTCACCTCGAAGCGCCCGAAGGTGATCGCGGAAGTCCGGATGCCGATCGCGAGGTCGTCGTCGCGGTCCACCATCGCGTACTCGGTGTCGTAGGCGATCGCCCAGAAGACGTTGGCGGCGAGCAGCAGCCACGCGGTGAGCGGCACAGCGTCCACCTGCGCGGCGAAGCCCATCGGGATGCCGAAGCCGAAAGCGATGCCCAGATACGCCTGCGGAATCGCGAAGAAGCGCTTGGTGAAGGGATAGCTCGCCGCCACGAAGAGGGCGGCGAACGACAGGGCGATCGTCAGAAAGTTGAGGAACAGCACCAGCGCGAAGGCGAGCAGCGCCAGCACCGCTGCCAGCGCCGCCGCCTCGGCCAGGCTCACCTCGCCCGTGGCCAGCGGCCGCTTGCGGGTGCGCTCCACGTGGGGATCGAACCCGCGGTCGGCCATGTCGTTCATCACGCAACCGGCCGAGCGCATGAGCAGCGTACCCAGCGCGAAGATCGCCACCACCTCCCAGCGCGGCCGGCCCTCGCCGGCGATCCACACCGCCCACAGTGTGGGCCACAAGAGCAGCAGCGTCCCGATCGGCTTGTCCAGCCGCATCAGGCGCTCGTAGAGATCGATGCGCGCCTTCAGCGCTGCCGTGTTCATGAGCGGCATTCTAGTGTGCCGAGTCTGAAATTCCTGGAACGACCTTGCCGGCTTTCCTCACTTCTGGCGGCTCCTCGATCCGCAGATCCGCGGCCGCTCCCGGCCATCACGCCATCAGAAACTCCGCCCTCGCCCCCAGCCAGCGGTCCAGGTGCTTCTCCGCCGCTTCCGGATATCGTTCCAGCAGCAGCTCGGCCGCTTCCCGCGCCTCGCCGACCATCGCCTCGTCCTGCAGGAGGTCCGCGAAGCGCAGCAGCGGCGCCCCGCTCTGGCGCGCGCCCAGGTACTCGCCCGGTCCGCGCAGTTCGAGGTCCTCGCGCGCGATGGCGAAGCCGTCGTCGTTCTCGTAGATCACCTTGAGCCGCCGGCGCGCGGCCGGCCCCAGCGGCCCCCCGTAGAGCAGCACGCACACCGACGCGTCCGCGCCGCGCCCCACGCGACCGCGCAGCTGGTGCAGTTGCGCGAGGCCGAAGCGCTCGGCGTGCTCGACCACCATCAGCGTCGCGTTGGGCACGTCCACGCCCACCTCGATCACCGTGGTGGCGACCAGGAGCTGGGTCCGCCCGCCGGCGAAGGAGTCCATGACCCGGTTCTTGTCGGCCGAGGAGAGCCTGCCGTGCGCAAGGCCCACCTTCAATTCAGGCAGTTCCGCCGAGAGCGTGGCGTAGGTGTCCAGGGCCGTCTGCAGCTGCAGCGCCTCGGACTCCTCGATCAGCGGGCACACCCAGTAGGCCTGCCGGCCCTCGGCGCAGACCTGGCGCAGCCGGGCGAGCACTTCGCCCCGGCGCGCCGCCGACACGAGTTTGGTGAGCACGCGCCGCCGTCCCGGCGGCTGCTCGTCGATGGTCGAGATGTCCAGGTCGGCATAGCAGCTCATGGACAGCGTGCGCGGGATGGGTGTGGCGCTCATCATCAACAGGTGCGGTTCCGGGCCCGACGGCTGCCGCGCGCCCCGGCCGCGGCTGCTGCTGCCCCCGCGCAGCGCCAGCCGCTGGGCCACGCCGAAGCGGTGCTGCTCGTCCACGATCGCCAGTCCCAGCGCGCGGAAGGCTACGCGCTGCTGAAACAGGGCGTGGGTGCCGATCGCCACCTGTGCCGCGCCCGCGGCGATGTCGCGCAGCGCCGCGGCGCGCTCCGCCTTGGCCTGACTGCCCGAGAGCCAGGCGATGGTTACGCCGAGCGGCGAGAGCCATTCGGTGAACTTGCGCAGGTGCTGCTCGGCGAGGATCTCG
>JADLDQ010000288.1 GCA_020846575.1 Burkholderiales bacterium | reverse complement strand
GGAAGTCGAGTTGTCCCGAGAGCAGGTCCGGTATCGCCTGGGGCGTGGCCTTGTACGGCACGTTGGTCGTCTTGAGTCCGGTCATCTCCTTGAACAGCTCGCCCGCGATCAACCCGGAATTGTTGGCGGTGCCGTAGGTGCCGTTGTCGGGTTTGGCGCGAAGCATGTCGCGCAGCGCGTCGATGGTCCGTGCGGGGTGGTCGGTGCGCACTGCGACGACGAAAGAGAGCTTCAGGACGCTGCCGACCGAGACGAAGTCCTTGATCGGGTCGAATGCAAGGCTCCTGTACAGGTGCGGAGCCGATGCGAGGGTCGAGCTGGCGGGAGTCACCATGATGGTGTAACCGTCGGGCTTGGACCTCGCGAGCGCCTCGCTGGCGATGTTGCCGTTCGCGCCTGGACGGTTGTCCACGATCACCGGCCGCCCGGTGAGCCTGCTCAGCTGGTCGCTGTAGTAACGGCACACCACGTCGGCGCCGGTGCCGGCGGCGAAGTTGCACAGCGAGCGAATCTCGCGCGCCGGGTAGTCCTGCGCGAGTGCGGCGCCCGGCGCCAGCGCGCCCAGGGCGAGCGCCGCCGCGAGCGTGACGCCGCAGCGCAGGCGCGTCTTCAGTCGGCGAATCGGGGTCTGCATCGCGGTTCCTCCTCCTCCACAGGTTGAAACAAGGACGGGCGGTCCGATCGGAAAGCGTACGTCCGACCGAAACGGAGCGCCATGTTGCCCTGTCCCCGGCGCAGGCGCCTCGCGCAGGGGCGGGAGGATGGCGCGCGGGGCGGGGCTGAGGACGCGCTACTTCTGATCCAGGACCCAGACGCCGCACCAGTCGTCGGGGACGGGCTGCGTCGAGAGCTGCTCGCAGCGCTCGACGTAGAGCTGCGCGGTGCGATCCGCCGGGTTGATCTGGAGCACCTTGGCGAAGATCTCGCGCGCGGCGGTGAACTCGCCCCCGCGGTACTTGGCGAGGGCGTCGCGGAACAGGCCGAGCGCGTCGGACCCGCGCGGGTAGGTGTCCTCGGTGTGGTAGTCGAGAATCTCGTACACGGCCACGGGGTGGGTCTTTCCCTTCACCACCACGAAATCGATCTCCCTGGCGCGGTAGGTACCGCGCAGCCTGCGGTAGGTGAACTCGCTCGCCAGGATGTGCGCGCCGTACAGCTTGCACGCCGACTCCAGCCTCGAGGCGAGGTTCACCCCGTCGCCGATCATGGTGTAGTCCATGCGCTTCTTCGAGCCGATGTTGCCCGAGACCACGATGTCGGTGTTGAGGCCGACGCCGATGTCCAGCGGCTTCTTGCCCTCGGAGACGCGCTGCGCGTTCCAGCGCCGCAGCGCATTGATCATGGCGATGGCGGCGCGCACCGAGCGGTCCACGTCGTCATCGTGCGCCACCGGCACCCCGAAGCCCGCCATGATCGCGTCGCCGATGAACTTGTCGAGCATCCCGCCTTCGCTCTGGATGCATTCGACCATCAGGGTGAAGTACTCGTTGAGCATCGCCACGGTGCCCTGCGGCCCGAGCTGCTCGGCGTGCGTGGTGAAGCTGCGGATGTCGCAGAACAGCACCGTCGCCTCCACCGCCTGGCCGCCGAGCATCTCCGCGCCGCTCGCCACCAGGCGATCGGCGATGCCCGGGTCCATGTAGCGCGACATGGTCGATTTCAGGCGCTTCTCGTTGGAGATGTCCTCCAGCAGCACCATCGAGCCGATGCGCTTGTGCTCCACGCTGGTGAGCGGCAGCACGGTGACGTTGGTGGAGACGCGCTCGCCCTTCAGGAGCAGTTCGGCGTCCATGATGGTCTCGGGCAGCGCGGTCTTCTCGACCTGCTGGAGCTTGTCCAGCACCCAGGCGTTGTGCTCGACGAAGAATTCCTGCGCCGGCCGGTAAAGGACTTCCCCCGCCTCGGCGCGCAGTATGCGCAGGCCCGCGGCGTTGCAGGTGACGATTCTGCCGGTCTCGTCCAGCGTCACCACGCCGTTGGACATCGACTCCAGCATCGCCTCGCTGTAGTTCTTCATGTTCTGGACGTCGGCGAAGAGTTTCGCGTTCTCCAGGGCGATCGAAATTTGCGCCGTGAACGCCCGCAGGCGCGACTCGTCCTCGGCGCTGAAGGGGCCGCCGTGCTTGTTGAGAACCTGGGTGACCCCGATCACCTTGCCGTGCTTGTTGACGATGGGCACGCACAGGATCGAGCGGGTGAAGTAGCCGGTCTGGCGGTCGAAGGACGGATTGAAGCGCAGGTCCGCGTAGGCGTAGGGGATGTTGATCGACTTGCCCGAAGTGAACACCGCGCCGGCGATGCCGACGTGATTGGGAAAGCGGATCTGCATCGACTCCAGCCCCTGGCCGACCTCGGACCAGAGCTGCCCGCTGTGCTCGTCGTTGAGGAACAGCGTCGAGCGCTCGGCGTTCAGCATGCGGGTGGCCTCGCCCATGACCCGCTGCAAGAGCGAGCCGAGCTTGATGTCCGCGGTGACCTCGGAGACGACCTCGACGAACTCCATCTCCTGGGCGCGGATCGTCTTCATGCGCTCGATGAACTGGGCGCCCTGCAGCGCGACGGTCCCCTGGGTGGTCATCGCCTCGAGGATCTGCAGGTCCGCGTGC
>JADLDQ010000494.1 GCA_020846575.1 Burkholderiales bacterium | reverse complement strand
CTGCGTGGTGAAGTGATAATAGAGGTAGCAGCACAGGAAGCACGCCGTCACCACGCCCGCCGCGATCATGCAGGCCTTGTGCGCCGCAATCCTGCGCGTCTTGATGCAGACGAAGCCGGCGGTCAGCAGCACGCCGGACGTCGCGTTCAGGCTCGCGTTAATCGTGGGCAGCAGGGGCCAGTCGGCGGCGTCCATCAGCGCGGGCGCTCCCGTACCAGCTTCACCGCGTCGATGGCCATCTGCTTCACTTTTTCCGGATCGTCGTAGCTGTAGTAGCCGCGCAGGCGCCCGAAGCGGTCGATCAGGACGTAGCGCGTGCCGTGCAGCACGGTCCCATCGTCCATCACGTCGACGGCCTGGAGGAACGACTGCCGCGCCATCTGCGTGATCTCCTTGCGGTCGCCGGTCAGGAACAGCCAGCGTTCGGGATCGGCGTTGTAGTTGCGCGCGTACGCGGCCAGCGCTTCGGGCGTGTCGTGTTCGGGATCGACGCTGATGCAGACGAAGCGCATCTTGTCGTAGCCGAGCAGGTCCTTCTGCATCGCGGCCAGCTGCGCGCACATGACCGGGCAGGGCCCGCCGCACTGCGTAAAGACCAGCGCGCCGATCCAGACGTTGCCTTCCAGGTCCTTCAGGCGCATCTTCTGCCCGCTGCGCTCCGTCAGTTCGACGTCGTTGACCTGCCCCAGCACCGGCAGCGCGGGCTCGACGGGCTTCGAGAAACCCAGGTTCACCTTCATCGCCAGCACGAACAGGCCCACCGCCGGCAGCAGCACCACCACCGGCAGCCAGCGCCGGATCCCGGGCGCCGGTTCGCCGGCGGATTCGGGCTTGGGCTTCTCCCCTTCTTCCACGGTCGGCGCGGTCATCATTGCAGGTCCCCCTTCGTGCGCTTGGCGGCCGCGCGGTACGCCCACGCGAACGTGACCGCCGCGAAGACCAGCGTCGCGCCCAGCGCGCAGGCCACCGACGGCACGCCCTTCTCGCGCAGCGTTTCAGGATCCAGGTACAACGCGTGGCGCGTCAGGGCCACGCCGTAGGTCAGCGGGTT
>JADLDQ010000287.1 GCA_020846575.1 Burkholderiales bacterium | reverse complement strand
GACGCGGTGGTGCTCGACCCGCGGCTGCCGATGCTGCGCATGGTGGAGACCCTGGTGGAGCTGCGCAAGGCGGGGGTCACGCCGTCGCGGCGCGGTTTCTACTGGGCGAAGCCGCCGGCGGATCTCTGCGCCGCGCTGCAGGAGTTCTACAAGGACTAGCCGCGCTTGAGCGGCGGGCCGCGCCAGACAGAGATGCGCTTGATCAGCGTGCTTTCGAACTGGAAGAGGTTGATGTTGTCGCCGGTGCGCGCGGCAGTGCCGTGGTCGGTGCGCCGCACGGCGAAGCGCGTCG
Source organism: Burkholderiales bacterium (assembly GCA_020846575.1). GTDB lineage: Bacteria > Pseudomonadota > Gammaproteobacteria > Burkholderiales > SG8-39 > JADLDQ01. Next base: position 8,657 of record JADLDQ010000287.1, on the reverse strand, counting down.
CGACGCGGCCGCTCTGCGGGTCGGCCGTGTGGGTGTAGTCGCCGTGCCAGGAGCTCGCCACCGTCTTGGCGCGCGCCTCGTAGAAGGCCTTCGCGGCGCCGTCCTGGCCCTCGTAACGCTCCTCCTCGGCCAGGTACTCGACGATGCAATCGGGAGTCATCATCGCGAGGGCGGCGGCGGCGTCGCGCCGGTCGGCGGCCTCGACGTAGGCCTCGATCAGTGCCCGGGGCAAGGCGATCTACTACGGCCTCGGCTGCTTCGCCTTCCACACCGGCCACGGCGGCGACAAGTTCCGCGACTGGCTGGGGATGATCGTGCGCGCGAAGATCGAAGGCAAGCGCCTCGCCGGCGCCGCCTTACAGTTCGTGCGCCACAACGCGGAGAACGAGACCGTTGCCTGCGCCATCGTCGGCGAGCGCGAGGCGATGGCGCGCATCGAGCGCGACTCGCGCAACGCGCGGCTTACGCCGTCGGGCGACGAAGTACTTGTGGGTTGACGACGTTGATCGGCGCGCCGCGCTCGAAGGCCAGGATCTGCTCGAAAATGTCGTCGAACTGGTCCTCCAGGCTCTGCCGCTCGACGTAGCCGAGGTGCGGCGTCGCCACCACGTTGTCGAGCGCAAGCAGCGGGTGGTGCGGATCGGTCACCGGCTCCTCGTCGAACACGTCCACCGCCGCCCTGCCGGGACGGCCGGCGCGCAGCGCGGCTTCCAGCGCGCCGGGCTCGATCAGCCCGGCCCTGCTTGTGTTGACGATGAGCGCCGTCGGCTTCATGCGCGCGAGGTCGGCGGCGGTGACGATGCCGCGCGTCGCCTCCACCAGCCGCAGGTGCAGGGTCACGACGTCGCTTTCCTCGAAGAGCGCCTGGTGACTGCGCGCCACACCGTAGCCGTCGGCTACCGCCTGCGCCCGCGCGGCTTCGCGCGCCCAAACCCGTACCTGCATGCCGAACGCGCGGCCGTATCCGGCGACGATTCGTCCGATATGCCCGTAGCCGTAGACGCCGAGCGCGCGCCCGCGCAACGCGAGGCCGACGCCCTTCTGCCATTTGCCGGCCTTGAGGGAGGCCATCTGCTGCGGGATCTCGCGCAGCGCGGCAATCATCAGCCCCCAGGTGAGCTCCGCGGTGGCGTGGCGTCCGGACATGCGCGGTCCGCCGGGGCTCGGGTTGGAGCACAGGAGCACGCCGCGCCGCGAGCACGCCTCGACGTCGATGTGGGGGTAGGCGCTCACCTGGCTGATGAGCCTGAGCTTCGGCAGCCGCTCGAGGAGCGTTGCGCCGACCGGCGTGCGCTCGCGGATGAGCACCAGTGCCTCGGTGTCGGCGAGGCGGTGCGCCAGAACGCCGGTGTCCTTGGTGTGCTCGTTCCAGATGGCGACACGGTGGCTTCGCAGCTTCGCGAAGCAGGGTAAAGTACGCACCGTATCGAAGATGTCGTCGAGAATCGCGATGTTCATGGGATGAGGAGACCGCTTTGGTGAAGCGCCTTTCTGTCGCATTTGCCCTCGCCGCAACTGGGCAGTTCGCGGCCGCGCAATCGTACCCCGACAAGCCGGTGCGCCTGGTGGTGCCGTTCGGCACCGGCGGCGCAACCGACAACAGCGCGCGTGCCCTCGCCGACCGACTCGCCGCCCGCCTCGGCCAGCGCATCGTGGTGGAGAACCGCGCCGGCGCGGGCGGCAACATCGGCACCGATCACGTCGCGAAGACCGACGCCGACGGCTACACCCTGCTCCTCGCGCTCGACGCTACGATGGTGGTGAACCCCTTCACGCACTCCAGCGTGCCGTTCGACACGCTGCGCGACTTCGCGCCGGTGACCAAGCTCGGCGACGTCGCGCTGGTGCTCGCCGCCCACCCGGGGCTGCCGGCGAAGACCCTGCAGGAGCTTCTCGCCTACTCGAGGGCTAATCCCAAGAAGCTCTCCTACTCGAGCGGCGGCAACGGCAGCACCACGCACGTCGCCGGCGAGCTACTGAAGCAGCGCACCGGCCTCGACATGCAGCACATCGCCTACAAGAGCGGCGGCCTCGCGGTGCTCGACGCCGTCGCCGGGCACGTGCAGCTCACCTACTCCGCCGCCGCCGGCTCCAACGCGCAGATCCGCTTGGGGAAGCTCGTCGGCATCGGCGTCTCCACGCGCCAGCGCGTTCCCTCGCTGCCCGACGTGCCGACCTTCATCGAGCAGGGCCTGAAGGACTTCGAGGCGGTGTCCTGGGTCGGCATCATGGTCCCTGCGAAGACGCCGCGCGCCATCGTCGAGCGGCTGCACCGCGACACCGTGGCCACGCTGCAGGAGCCGGCGCTGCGCGAGCGCTTCGGCGTGCTCGGCATCGAGCCCGTCGGCAACACGCCGGAGGAGTTTACCGCGCAGATCCGCGCCGACCTTGCGCGCTGGCGCGCCGTGGTCGAGCGGGCGAAGATCAAGGCCGATTAAGAGGTTTCGGGATTTATTCTGAAGGCTGAGTATTCGTTGTCCCCGCGAAGGCGGGGGCCCATTCTTTCGTCTCGCGAAAAGCAAGATGGGTCCCCGCCGTCGCGGGGACGGTATTTCAGCGGCTTCCCGGGGTTCCTCGCCTAGAGAAAGGGGAGTTGGCCTCTTGAGGATCGCGGTCGCGATCCCGGCCAGTGACCTGATCGACGCCCGCTGGCGTCGCCCCAACGGGGTCCGCTACATCCCTGATACTCGGCCGCCACTTCAGGGTAACTCGTTGATCGAGAGGCGACCCGGCACCGCAGAGTCTTGGGGAAGACTGGAACTTGACCCGAAATCGCCCGCGTCATACCATCTCGATCCGGCCACGCGGGAATAGCTCAGTTGGTAGAGCGCAACCTTGCCAAGGTTGAGGTCGCGAGTTCGAGACTCGTTTCCCGCTCCAGATTTTGGGGAATGCCCTGCGCGCGGCCCGGGGTGGGACGCGGCGGCGGGCTATGTCCCGGAAGCTCTCGAATGGCGAAGGGGGCAGCTCCGGTTCGGCGTGTTGTGCGAGCTTGAGTTCGCCACCCGAAACGCACGGCTCGCGCCGTGCGCGGGCACCCGCTGTTTCGCCTCGCGGCAGCGCGCGCAAGCAAGCCCCGACTCGCCTCGTTCAGAGAAGAGGCGATCCAGCGCGGCATCGCCTGTGCGTCGCGCCAGCGTCTGACCTTGTGCGTGCGGCGGCGGATCGGAGCGTCGAGGTTCTCGCTCTGGCGGGTCGTTTGCAATGTGCTGCAAGGCGCCGGGCGTATTCCCGGCGTCGATGAACGCGAGCGTTTCAACCACAGCCTCTCGCCAGGGCTCGCTGCGGCGCCAGGTGGTACCCGGCAAGAGGGCTCAGCGGGCGCTCGAACTTGCCCGCCCGGCAGGAAGCGCATCGGCGCTTTTCCAGGCGTTCTTCATGGCCCGGCCAGGGCTCGCATGCCGCGGCTCGGGCGCATGTCCGGGGAGGTTGCGGCGCTCGCGCGCCTGGTGCCGACGCCGGCGCAAGACCCGGTGTGCGCGTATCGGGCGATGTCCCGCGTTGCGGCCCGCGCTTCGGTCAGGCCGGGAAGGAACGTGGCATTGCGAGGAGGACAAGCGTGATCATCGACATGGAGCATCACTTCTATGGCGCCGACAAGTGGCTCCGTCCCGGCAGGAGCGACGGGCGGATCGACCGCGGCTGGATCTGGACCGGCGACGGTCATGCGGCCCGCGAGCGGGGTCCCGAGCTGCGCATCGGCGACCATCTCGATTTCATGGACCGATCGGGGATCGACGTTGCGGTCCTCACGACGAACGCGGCCCGCAACCTCGAGCAGGTGAAGACGCTGACCGAGGCCTGCGCCAAGGCGGTGAAGCAGCATCCCGGGCGCTTCGTCGGTTTCGCCCCGGTGGACCCCCTGGGTGGCAGGCCCGCACTCGAGGAGATGGAGCGCTCGGTCAAGGACCTGGGGATGAAGGGCGTGCACATCAGTTGCCGGCCCGACAAGAAGCACATGGATTCCAAGGAGATGTGGCCGTTCTACGAGAAGGTTTCGGCGCTCGGCGTTCCCATCGACGTCCACGTCGAGTTCGGGACCGACCTGGATTTTCTCGATGCCCCTTACGCCCTTCGATTCACCATGGCGAGGGAGTACATCGTGTGCGCCGAGACGCTGCGAGTCTGCCTGGGCGGGGTGCTGGAGCAGTTTCCGGACCTCGTCTTCATCGTGAACCACCTCGGTGGCGGCGTATCGGCGGTCATGGAGCGCGTCGATGTCTACGTGAATCTCATGGGCGATAGCTTCTATCGCGGCAAGCCGCCGATCAGCAAACCCTGGAGACAGTATTTCGATAAGCTCTACTTCAGCATGGCTGGCCGCGAGATCGGAATGGCCGCGGTCAAGTGCGCCTTGACAACCATCAGTCCGAAGAAATTGATGTTCGCCACCGACTGGCCGCCCAACTTCGAGAACAATCCTCGCGGAGCGAGCCAGTACGTGGAGGCGATCCGGAGGCTGGACCTGCCGCGAGAAGATGTCCAAGACATGCTGGGAGGCAACGCGGCGAGGCTGCTGAAGATTCAGCCGGCGTGAAGGCGCAACCGCGCGCTGCGCCGCGTCTCGCAAGATAGGAGGATGCCAATGAAGAGCCAGCCACGGGGGCGCAAGCTCCCGATCGTGCCGTTGATTGCGGGCGGCTTCTTTCTTGCCGCGGTCGCTTCGGCGCAGACCTACCCGCTGAAGCCGGTGCACATGGTCGTGTCGTATCCGCCGGGCGGGTTGCACGACATCGTTGCCCGCCTGGTGCAGCCCGCCATGACGAAGTCCTTCGGGCAGCCGGTGATCGTCGAGAACCGGGGGGGCGCCGCCGGGAGGATCGCCGCGGAAGCGGTGGCGAAATCTCCGAACGACGGCTACACGGTTCTGGTCATCGGCGACACGCTCACGACCATCCCGCATCTGTACAAGTCGGTCGGCTACGACCTGTTCCGGGATTTTTCACCGGTCGCCAGGTTGGCCTATTTTCCCTATGTGCTGGCGGTCCACGCGGCGCTCCCCGCCGGCACGGTGAAGGCGTTCGTCGCACTCGCGCGCGACAAGCCCGGCAGCGTAATGTATGGAACGCCCGGAAACGGAGCGCCGAACCACCTGGCCGCGGAACTGTTCCAGCGGCAGACGGGCATCAGGCTCGTGCATGTTCCTTACAAGGGAACCGCCCAGGCGATCAGGGATCTCGCGGCGGGCCAGATCCAGGCGATGGTGGTATCGCTCACGCTGGCCTCGACGCAGACGGGCAGCGGCAAGGTGAGAATCCTGGGCATCACGAGCCGCGAACGCTCCTTGCTCGCACCGCAGATCCCGACTTTCGCCGAGTCGGGTTTTCCGGAATATGAGGCGGGAAGCTTCGTGGCGTTGTTCGCGCCGGCAGGCACGCCGGGCGCGATCGTGCAGAGAATCTACGCCGAGGCGAGAAAGGCGCTGCTCCTGCCGGAGGTGCAGTCGAAACTGATCCAGCTGGGCGGCGAGGCGGCTGCGGCGTCTGCGGAAGAGCTGGCAGGCCTGGTGCGCGAGCAGTACGAGCGCTGGGGCAAGGTGATCCGGGAAAACAACATCCATGCGGATTGATCCGGCGCGGGAGCGGCGGCGCATGGCCTAGTCGGGGAGGGCGCGTGAAGATCGACATCTACACCCACTGGTGGCCGCGCAAAGCGGCGCAGCGGTTGCTCGAAAAGGCGAAAACCACGAGCAGTCCGGTCTCGGTGGCCTATCTCCAGCGCAGGGAGTCGCGCACCGCCGTCAATGACCTGGACCTGCGCTTTCGCTTCATGGACCGGCATCCGGACGTGCTCAATGTCCTCACCATATCGAATCCACCCGTGGAGGTTTTCGTCGGCCCCGGGGAGGCCGCCGAGATCAGCCAGATGGCCAACGACGAGTTGGCCGAGCTCGTCCTCAATCATCCCGACCGCTTCGCGGCGGCAGTCGCGATACTGCCGATGAACGACATGGAGCTGGCGCTCAGGGAGTGCGAGCGAGCCGTCAAGCAGCTGGGGCTGAAGGGCGTGCGGCTATACACGAACATCCTGGGCGAGCCGCTCGATTCCGAACGGTTGAGACCGCTGTACGCGAAGATGGTGGAGTACGACCTGCCGATCTGGCTGCATCCGACCGAGCCGCCGTCGAGCGCGGTCGGCCAGGAAACGCTGCTCGGCTGGGAGTACGAAACCTCCAAGGCCATGCTGACGCTCGCCTCTGGCTGGGTGTTCGAAGAATTTCCCGGCCTGAAGGTGATCACGCACCACATGGGGTCGATGATCCCGTTCTTCGAGCAGCGCATCCGCTGGCTCCACCCGAATCCGAAGACGCACGCCAACCTGCGCCGCTTCTACAACGACACGGCGCTGTACGGCGGCACGCCGGCGCTCATGTGCGGTTACGCGTTCTTCGGCGCCGACCACATCCTGTACGGCACCGACATGCCGCTCGGCTCCATGTACATCAAGAATTCGGGCGGATTCCCGGAATGGACGCTGCGCGCCGTGGAGGCGATGGATATCCCGCGTGCCGAGAAAGAGAAGATCTACCTGGAAAACGCCGTACAGCTGTTGAATCTGGCGGTGTAGCGCATCGGAGTTCGCGGCCTGCCGAAGCGGCGCCTTGGCGAATGAGTACGCCGGCTTGGCGAAGGCGCACCTGGCGCAGAACTGTCTCGATTCGGACGGGATGTTCGTCGCGCTCGTATTCGACAATGCGCCTGCTGGTTTGACTAACTGATCGCTCGCTGACTAAACTGCCCCGGTCCTGCTGGCGAAAGGGCTGCCGCAGCGTTCCCCTTCGTCTTTCTGAGTTTTCACCCCGGGCGGGGTGGCAGAGTGGTCATGCAGCGGCCTGCAAAGCCGTGGACGCCGGTTCGATTCCGACCCCCGCCTCCAAAATCAAATGCTTATGAGTCGTCAGAATTTGAAGGGATGTCAAAGGCCACGCAAAACCACCCAGGAAATTGGCGAAACCACCCGTTGACGAGTCCTGTGTGCCGTTGACGTGAGTTTCCCCCGTCGGTTTGCAAGTGGTTTCATGTTCTACCTATTTTCCGGTTCAATTTTGAACCCCGCCCCAGAACTCGGACGCGTTTACCTTGCTGCGAGATCGATGTCAGCGCGTATGCGGTCGAACTTCACGAACGCGCCGCGGTCGTCTTCGTCGATAAGTCCGGCGCGCTTGAGCAGCTTCACGTCGTCGTACACGTTTTTGTAATTCCGCCGCAGCCGTCGTGCGAGATCGGCGACTCCTGCTGCCTTGTCGCGCCGTAGCTCCGACAGCAACGCCAAACGCTGCCGGGAAAGTACTTTGAGCATCGTTGCTGCGTCGAGGAAGTACAGACGCTCCACCGGCTGCTCAGGCGCTTCGCCACGCGCGGCTCTTTTCCAAGCAGCGACAAACTCGCCGGCTGACTTTCGTTCCGTGGTCAGGGCTACTTTGACTGTTTTCACTCTGCTTCCTTTCGCATCTTCGCAACGTCCGCCAGAAAATCCTGAACCAGGGTCTCGACACTCGAAAACTCGTAGGGCTGCTCCTCCCCGCTATAGTGACGGTGGTCGCCTTTGCCGGACTCATTGTCATATCGCACTACGCAAGTACCATTGGCAAGGCCGTAGTACAGCCGGTACTTCAGGCCGTGCGGTCGGTCGGCGGTCGGCGTCGGGACTTGCCATAGAATCATTTCGCGTATCGCCCCATCCGGGTAAGTGAGCTTGGAGTGATGATGAAGCTTGGCCTTCGCCAATTCGTGCCTCGTTCGATTCTTTATGGTATCTTATACCATATCTGAATTTCGGACACCGACGCTAACGGGAATTCGCGCGCGCCTCTCCTTGCTGGCGTACTCTTGCATCCGGAATTCGCGCCAATAGCGGCGCATTGCGACGGCGACCTTCACGATGAACCCGTATGGTAGGTTTGGCCCGGGACGGATCGGGGGCGGGTAACTATGCGCTCGACTTCGCCGACTGCCGTTTCGAGGATGGTGGCTTATCGGCAACGGGGTGGATACCGGGTGGCCGACCTACGTAACTCGTTGAAAAGAAAGAATTGACAGCGGCCTGCAAAGCCGTGGACGCCGGTTCGATTCCGAACCCCACCTCCATTTTGTTGTCAGCGCCGTTCCGATGGTTGTGTGAACGGGTCGGCCTGCACGTCGTGGTTTTCTTCGTCGATCTTGTTCGGTTGTCTCCTTCTCAAGATTTTTCTTCCGGCGCCTCTTGCGTGTTTTCCCTGGCACGCGTGTGGCTGCGTCACCATGCAGATTTCGCGCTGCATGATCGGCCCCCCCGAAGGGGAAGCGGTGATGAAGCGGTGATGAAGCGCGCGAGACGACGCAAGTGCCTGTGCTGTAGCGAATTGTCTCGACCTGGCGCGCGCAATCGGCGGTATCAGCGCTACTGCTCGAGGCGCTTGTGGCGGCGCACGAGTTGTCATTCGCCGGGCACGCACGTAGAGTGACGTGCCGCCGGCGTGCGTGCAAACGCTGCGCCGGCCGGGGATTCCGTGCGCCGAGCGCCCGTCGCGCAAACAGGCGGCGAAGCTATCGGTACGCGGCCGCATGGCTCTTCGCGGCTCGGACCGGCAGGCGGCCGGGAGCCGGCAGCGGGCTGAACGATTCGATTCTCGGGAGAAGGGGGCAAGCATGGATATCAAGGGACTGCATCATGTCGCG
>JADLDQ010000286.1 GCA_020846575.1 Burkholderiales bacterium | reverse complement strand
GCCGGCCGCATGCCCGGCCACATGAACGTGCTGCTCGCCGAGGCCAAGGTGCCCTACGACATCGTGCTGGAGATGGATGAACTCAACGATGACTTTCCGAGCACCGACGTGGCGATGGTGATCGGGGCCAACGACATCGTGAACCCGGCCGCGCAGGACGACCCGGGCAGTCCGATCGCCGGCATGCCGGTGCTGGAAGTGTGGAAGGCCAGGACCTCGATCGTGATGAAGCGCAGCATGGCTTCGGGTTACGCCGGGGTGGACAATCCGCTCTTCTACAAGGAGAACAACCGCATGCTGTTCGGGGATGCGAAGAAGATGCTGGACGAGGTGCTGGCGGCGCTGAAGGCCTGATCAGGGCGCCCGCGGGCGCTGCCGGCCCTGCGGCGCTCCACCGTCCCTGAGCGCCGGCGGCCGCGCGGGCAGAGCGGGCCGGTGCGCCGCTTGCGCCCTTGGCGCGACCCTCGGATTTGGCTACCATCCGCGCGGTGAGCACCGTCGCATTCCCCACGCCGCAGGACGCCGAGTCGGCCTTCTACGAGGCCCTCGAAGCGGGCGATTTCGAAGCCATGATGCAGGTGTGGGCGGAGGACGAGGAGCCGGTGTGCGTGCATCCCGGCGGCGTGCGCATCTGCGGTTACGAGCAGGTGCGCCAGAGTTGGGCGCAGATACTGTCCTCAGGCCAGCGCATGAAAGTGCGCTTGAGCGACGCGGTTCGCGTCCAGGGCATGATGGTCTCTGTGCACAACCTGCACGAGTTCATCACCGTCGAAGGCGAGGCGCAGGAAAGCCATCCGGTGGCCACGACCAACGTGTACTTGCGAACCGGGGCGGGCTGGCGCATGGTGGTGCATCACGCCTCGGTGGTTCCCCAGGGCGTGCGGCCGCCCGAGCGCGCCGTCGAAGCGCCCAAGATCCTGCATTGAGCGCGGCCCCCTACCGGGCGCCGCGCTGGCTACCCGGCGGCAATCTTCAGACCATCTACGCGGCGTTCATCGCGCGGGGCGGGCCCGTCCCGCGGTGCCGCCGCGTGCGCTGGGACACGCCCGACGGCGATTTCGTGGACGTGGACGTCCTTCCCGGATCCGAAGACGCGCCGCTGGTGGCGCTGTTCCACGGCCTCGAAGGCGGGGCGCGGAGCCACTATGCGCGCGTCCTGCTGCACGAGCTGAGCGTTCGGGGCTGGCGCGGGGCGTTGCCGCACTTTCGCGGTTGCTCGGGCGAACCGAACCGCCTGCCGCGCGCCTATCACAGCGGGGACAGCGACGAGGTGGGCTGGATGCTGGAGCGCTTGCGCGGCGAGTCGCCCGGCGCGCCGCTTGCGGCCGTCGGGGTGTCGCTGGGCGGCAATGCGTTGCTCAAATGGCTGGGCGAGGCGGGCGCGGGGGCGCTGCGCACGCTGCGCTGCGCGGTGGCGGTTTCCGCGCCCGTGGACCTGCCGGTGGCGGGCGAGCGGCTGGGGCGCGGCTTCAACAGGGTCTACAGCCGGATGTTTCTTTCCACGCTCATCCCCAAGGCGCGTGAGAAAGCACAACGCTTTCCGGGCCTCCTGGACGCGGTGGCGGTGGCGCGCGCGCGCAGCCTGCGCGAGTTCGACGACCTGGTGACCGCGCCGCTGCACGGATTCCGCGACACCGACGATTACTGGCGCCGCTCGAGCGCCAAGCCCTGGTTGCAGTCGATTGGGATTCCGACCCTGCTGCTCAATGCCCGCAACGATCCGTTCCTGCCGGGAGAGTCGCTGCCCGCGCCGTGGGAGGTGTCGCCATGCGTCGAGTGCGATTTTCCGCGTACCGGTGGACACGCGGGCTTCGTCGACGGCGGCTTCCCGGAGAGATTCCGCTGGTTCCGCACCCGTATAATGTCGTTCATCGATGCGAATCTCGATGAACCGGGCCTGCGGCGCAGTCGGCCAAGCCGATCCTGACGCCGGGAACGAGGGAGTGCGGCCCCACGTTCGCATTTCTTCTCTCGAAGCGACGGAGCGACCCGACCCATGAACAGTCCCGCGGCGGAGATCTTCAAGGCCTACGACATTCGCGGCATCGTCGGCAGGACGCTCACCGAAGAGGCCGTGCGGCTGATCGGCCGTTCGCTCGCGACGCTCGCTCGGGCGCGCTCGGCGCAGCCGGACGCGAAGCAGGTGTTCGCCGTGGGTCGCGACGGCCGGCTCTCCGGACCGGCGCTTGCCGATGTCCTCATGGAAGGCTTGCAGGCAGGCGGCGCCGACGTGGTGGACATCGGCATGGTTGCGACCCCGATCTCCTATTTCGCCGCACACCATCTGGGGTGCGCGAACGCGGTCTCGGTCACGGGCAGCCACAATCCTCCCGACTACAACGGACTCAAGATGGTGGTCGGCGGGGTGACGCTGTCGGGGGAGGATATACAGGGGCTGCGCCGGATGATCGAGGCCGGGTCCTTCGCGTCGGGCTCGGGCGCACGCAGCGCTCTGGACCTGGCGCCCGCGTATCTGGACAGGATCGTCTCGGACGCGCGACTGGCTCGAAAGATGCGCATCGCCATCGACTGCGGGAACGGCGTCGCGGGGGCAACCGCCGGCGAGCTGTACCGGCGACTGGGGTGCGAGGTGACCGAGCTGTACGCCGAAGTCGACGGTAACTTTCCCAATCACCACCCGGACCCGTCGCGTCCGGAAAACCTCGTGGATCTTGCGGCGGCGGTCGGGCGCGATGGCGCCGAACTGGGTCTTGCCTTCGACGGCGACGGCGATCGGCTCGGCGTGATCACCCGGCACGGAAAGATCATCTACCCCGACCGCCAGTTGATGCTGTTCGCCCGTGACGTCCTCGAGCGCGTGCCCGGCGGGCAGATCGTCTACGACGTCAAGTGCAGCCGGCACGTCGCTCCCTGGGTGCGCCGCTACGGGGGCGTGCCCAGCATGTGGAAGACCGGTCACTCGCTCATCAAGGCGCGCATGAAGGAACTCGGGGCGCCGCTCGCCGGCGAAATGAGCGGGCATATGTTCTTCGGCGAGCGCTGGTACGGATTCGACGACGCCCAGTACGCCGGGGCGCGGTTGCTGGAGATACTGTCGCGAACGCAGGACGCGAGCGCGATGCTGGAATCGCTTCCCGACGCGGTGTCCACCCCGGAGCTGAACCTGAAGATGTCCGAGGGGGAACCGCAGCGCCTGGTGGCCGCGCTCCAGGCTTCGGCCCGTTTCGAGGGCGCGACCGACGTTATCAGGCTGGACGGGGTGCGGGTGGAGTATCCCGACGGCTTCGGACTGGCCCGCGCGTCCAACACCACGCCCGTGGTGGTGCTGCGCTTCGAAGCCGACCGCGCAGCCGGCCTCGCGCGCATCCAGGCCGACTTCCGGCGGGTGCTGCTGGAGCAGTTGCCGCACGCCAGGCTGCCTTTCTAGGCGCCGCCAGGATGCCGGTTCGGGAGCGGCTGGAGCCGCTCCCGAACCGGCCGAGAACGGGAGCGTGCAGAGCTCCCGTTCGGAGATGCGGCCCCCTACTTCCCGGCGACCTGCTTGTCGTGCTTCTGGCGTGCGATCCGGCGGCTTTCGGTATTCTGCGCACGATGGATGCGGGCTCGCTCCCCGGCGGTTACCTTTCCATCGGCGCGCGCCTTGTCCTGCATCCGGTCGATGCGGGCCTGGCCTTTTTCGAGCCTTGCAGCCTCGCGCCGGGTCAACTGTCCGGACTTCTCTCCCTGTTCGATGCGCCGCTCCTGGCGCGCTTCGCGCCGATCGATGCCTGGCGTCGCCGTCTGGGCGGCGGCGGGAAGCGCCATCGCACCCAGCAGGAAGAGTACGGCCGGCCTGACGATGCGTTTCATGTCGGAATGCTCCTCTTGTACGGGAATGTCCCCTTGCCCGTCAACGTGTCGCCGGCGCGGGTGTTGACGCCGGCGGTGTAACAGTTTGTTCGGTCCGCGCCGCCGGCGCCCGGCAGCGGCGCTCAGTGCGGCGGCGGGCGCAGCGCGGCGGCCAGGTTTCCCCGCGTCACCGCGTCGTCCAGGCCTTGCACGGTGGTCTTGCGCCTGGACCAGACCGCCTCGAGCTCTTCATCGATGATGCGCCGGACGCGGTCGCTGTGATGCTGGCGCACGCTGCCGCGGGGCGGCTTGCGGGTGATGAGCTGTGTCACGCCGACCTCCATGCCGGCGTGCGTGGCGTAGAAGCCCTGCTGCCTCGAGAGCTCGAAAGCGGCGCGGGTCAGGGGAAGAAAGCCTGTCGCCTGGAGCCACTGCGACTGCACGTCCGGCCTGAGCAGGAAAGAGAAAAAGCGCGCGATCCCGGAATAGTGCCGGGACTTGCGTCCGGCCATGGCCCACAGGCTCGCCCCGCCGGCAAGCGTCGCGAACGGCGCGCCGGGCGCATCGTCGTGGTAGGGAAGCGGGGCGACTCCGAAAGTGAGGTTCGGGTGCCGGGCAAGGCGCAGGTAGGCATCCGAGGCCGCGGTGAGCATCGCGCACTGGCCGGCCGCGAACTTCGCTTCGGCAGCTCCATCGCGTCGCAGGTAGCTGAAGATGCCGCTCTGTACCCAGGAGGCGAGCATGCCCACGTGCTTCATCACCAGGCTCGTATTGAACGCGAACCTGCGCCGAGAGCCCCTGCTGTCGTCGTCCAGGGGTTCGCCGTGCGAGGCAAGCAGGTTCTCGACCTGCACCCAGGCGGGCAGTTCGGTGGTGAAACCGCAATCGCTCGAGCCGCTGTCGACGCTCGCCAGCGCCGCGGCCTGCACCTCCTGCCAGGTGCGCGGCGCCGCGCCGGGGTCCAGACCTGCGGCGAGGAACAGGTCGCGGTTGTAGTAGAGCACCGCGGTGGTGGCGTTCAACGGCAGCGAGAGCAGGCGCCCGCGTTCGTCCGAGTAGCGCTCGGCGATGGCGCCGATGAATGCCCGCGGGTCGAACCTTTCCCTCGACTCGCTCATCACCTGGTACAAGGGACGGAAGGCCGAGCGCTCGGCGAGCATGCGCGAGTTCATGGCCTCGTCCACCTGCAGGATGTCCGGCGCCCGGCCGTTGGGCAGGGCCGCCAGTCCCGCGGCCAAGGTGGTTTCGTAACCGCCTTTGTATTCCGGGACGACGCGGAACTCGGTCTGCGCGGCATTGAACCGCAGCGCCAGACGGCCCAGTTCTTCGCCGGCGGCGCCGTCCAGCGAGTGCCACAGCGTGATCTCGGTCGCCGCACGCGCCGGGATGGCCAGGCACAGGGCGACCAGGAAGAAGGCGCAGGCGGGTTTCAATGAGTCTCTCGGGCACCGGGCCGCTGCAATCCCGGGCTCCGATTATAGTCGGGGGCCGCGGGCGGCCGTGGCCTGGACAAAAAAAAGCGGGGGAAGGGAGGGATTCCCCCGCGGACCGCCGGTTGCTGGGCCAGCGGACGAAAACGATTCCACTTCGCTCGGACCCCGAAGGGGCGGCAAGCCTGCCGGTGTTCGCAGCGCCTCCAGATCACGCCCCGCGGGCCACGGCCGCAAGCGAGCCCCGCGGTCGATGATAGTTCAAAGCGAGGGTGGACCCGCGCACCCGCGCGGCGGATTGACCGGACAAGTGTGGAAAAGTACACCCGGGCGGTCGCCGCGCCTGGCGTACGCGGAGCGCGCCGTGCGGCGCCCCCGCAGCGCCGAACCAGCAGCACGGCTCTACTTTCAATCCGGACTGCGGATCCGGACTGCGGATCCGGACCGCCGATCCGGACTGCGGATCCGGACCGCCGAGGAGTACCGCCCTTTATCTGCGCGCCGGCCGGTTTTCGGGACGTGCTTCCAGGCAGTGCCGGAGTACCGATGCGCGTTGATCCCCTTCGCCCCGCGCTGATAGTATCGACCGCGTGCGCCAGTCCGCCGCCCGCTCGAGGTTTTCGCTGCTGAGATTGCTCGCCGGCGGCGAGGTGCGCTCCGGCGCCGCGCTCGCGGCCTTGCTCGGAATTTCGCGGACCCGGCTGCGTGCCTGCCTGCGCTCGATGGCCGGCCTGGGCGTCAGCGCGCGCGGTGTCCCCGGGCACGGCTACCGGCTCGAGCGGCCGCTGGACCTGATCGACAGGACGGCGCTCGGCGCATCGCTCACCCGCATGCCCTGGCCGTTTCGCGTCGAAGTCGTCGACGAATGCGAATCGACCAGTTCGCTGCTGCTCGCGCGCAGCCTGGAGGATGCACCTCATTGCAGTGTCCTCGCCTGCGAGCATCAGACGGGGGGACGCGGACGGCAGGGAAACACCTGGCTGTCGAACGTGGGAGACAGCCTCGCCTTCTCCCTGCTGTGGCGGTTTCGCAGGCGGGTGAACGAGCTGGGCGGGGTCGGGCTCGCTGTGGCCGTCGCCTGTGCCCGCGCATTGGAATCCCTGGGCCTGAGGGGCGTCGGTGTGAAATGGCCCAACGACCTGATGATCGGTGAGGCGAAGCTGGGCGGCATCCTGGTCGAGACCGTTGCGGGCCGGCGCAACGGCGCCCGCGCGGGTAAAACGCTTGGCGGCGAGGGCGTCGTGATCGGCGTGGGAATCAACGTTCGCGGCGCCTCGCGCTTGAGCCGGCGACTCGGCCGGCCAGTGGCCGATCTGGCGGGCGCGGCGACCCGAGGCAAGGCGTGCGGCGCTGTAGCGCAGGGCGCTCGCGCGGCCATCACCGGCGCCGTTCCCGATCGCACCCGGCTGCTCGCCTGCCTGCTCGGCGAGATCGCCGCCGCGATGAAGGCGTTCGACCGGTCGGGTTTCGCGCCCTTTCGCCCCGAGTGGCATGCACGCCATGACTGGCAGGGGCGGCAGGTGGTGCTGAACGTTTCCGGGCAGCCGGTTGCCGCAGGCCGCGCGCTCGGCGTGGCCGACGACGGCGCGCTGCTGATCCGCTCGCGCGCGGGCATCGAACGCTACTGCGCCGGCGAGATCTCGCTCAAGCGTGCCTGAGAACGCGCGCAGACCGCCGGCGCCAGCGTGATCCTCGCCATCGATTGCGGCAACACGCGCACCAAGTGGGGCCTCAGCGGGTCGACGTCCGAGGGTGAGAGCCTCGGGTTCGGGCATCCCGGCGGCCCGCGTGACGTGGATGCCGCGGAACGCGAGTCCGGCGGCGTCTGGGTCCGGCTCGGGGCGGCGGACCGCACCGGGCTCGCGAGCTTGCGCGGCGTCTGGCGATCGATGCCCGTTCCGGCGGCGGTGGTAATCGCCAACGTGGCCGGCGCGGCAGCGCGCGACGAAATCGAGCGCGCGTTGCCGGAGCGGTTTCCCGCGGCGCACTGGGTGCGCGCCGCGCGCAGCCAGTGCGGCGTCACCAGCGCCTATGCCGAGCCGTCCGAACTGGGCGCCGACCGATGGGCGTCCCTCATCGGCGCGCGCGCGCTGTATCCAGGCCCGTGCCTGGTGGTGACGGCGGGCACCGCGACCACGGTGGACCTGCTGACTGCGCGCGGGCACTTCAGCGGCGGCGTGATTCTGCCGGGACTCGACCTGATGAAGTCCGTGCTCGCCGCGCGCACCGCGGGCCTGCCGTTGGCGCAGGGGCGGTACGCGCCGGCGCCGGACAATACCGTCGATGCCATCGAGTCCGGATGCCTGCTCGCACAGGCCGGGGCGATCGAGCGCATGTTCGAGACCATGGAAGCGGGCGCCATCTGCGTGCTCTCCGGCGGCGCCGCCGAGCGCGTCGCCCCGTGCCTGCGCATACCGTTGCGGCGCGTCGAGCACCTGGTCCTGGAGGGACTGGTGCGAATCGCCCTGGAGCGCCTGGCGGGAGCCGCGGCGTGATCAGGACATTCGTTCTGATTCTCCTGCTCGTGAATCTGGCGCTGTACGCCTGGATGCGATACGGACCGCCCGCGGCTTCGCCGGAAGCGCAGCTGGTCGACCAGCAGATCAGCCCCGAGTCGATACGCCTGCTGCCGCCCGAGTCCGCCGAGGGGAAGCCGATCGAGTCTTCCGAGCACAGGGCGGCAGCGCCCGCCGCCGGGGATGCCGTGGCTTGCGTCGAGTGGGGTGCGTTCCAGGCCGCCGAGGTCGCGCGCGCGCGGAAGGCGGTCGCTGCGATCGACGCCGCGGCCCGCGTCTCGGAACGGCGCATCGAAGAGCCGGCGGGATGGTGGGTGTTCATCCCGCCCCAGGCGAGCCGCCAGGCCGCCAATCAGAAGGTCGCCGAGCTTCGGACCCTCGGTCTGGCCGGCATCGATTACTTCATCGTGCAGGACGATTCCAAGCTGCGCTTCGCCGTGTCCCTGGGCGTGTTCCGGACCGAGGACGGGGCGCGGAACCGGCTCGCCCAGCTGCGCGAGAAGGGGGTGCGCACCGCGCAGGTCGACCGGCGCACCGCGCCGGTCCGGCGCACTTATCTGCGGCTTCAGGATCTGCCCGTCCCGGCTCGCGAGAAGCTCGACGGGCTCACAGAAGAGTTTCCCGGCAGCGAGCTGCGCGAGTGCGGCGCCGCCTCTTAAGAAACTCCCTCCAGCACCTTGACTCGCGATGGGCGTCTCATGCTGGATTTTCCGCCGGAACCATTTTCATACCCAGCGTGGCGGCACGCTGTGACAGCGCGCGCAGCACGCGCTCGCG
>JADLDQ010000285.1 GCA_020846575.1 Burkholderiales bacterium | reverse complement strand
CGCGCGCCGCCGCGCGCCGCTCGGGCTGCGCGCGGCGGCGGGTCTGAATCGGGTCATCGCGGTCGCCGTTCTCGCCTGCGCATTCGGCGCGACAGCCCTCGCGTTCGAGCCTTTCGTGGTGAGGGACATCCGCGTCGAAGGCATCCAGCGCATCGAGGCCGGCACCGTCTTCAGCTACCTGCCGGTCAAGGTGGGCGAGCGCTTCACCGAGGAGAAGGCCTCCGAGTCGATCCGCGCGCTGGTCGCCACCGGGTTTTTCCAGGTCGTGCGCGTCGATGTGGAGCGCGACGTGCTCGTCATCGTGGTCCAGGAACGCCCGGCGATCGCCTCCATCTCCTTCAGCGGCATGCGCGACTTCGAGCCCGACGCGGTCCGCAAGGGTCTGCGCGAGGCGAATTTCCAGGAAGGTCGCATCTTCGACCGGGCGCTGCTCGACCAGGCGGAACAGGAGATCAAGCGGCAGTATCTGTCCAAGGGCAAGTACGGCGTCGCAGTGACCACCACGGTGACGCCGCTGGAGCGAAACCGGGTCGCCGTCAATTTCAGCATCGACGAGGGGGAAGTGGCCCGCATCAAGGCCATCAACATCGTGGGCAATCAGGCGTTCAGCGAGAAGGATCTGCTGGACCTTTTCGTACTGCGCACCCCCGGTTGGCTCACCTGGTATACCAAGAATGACCAGTACTCTCGCCAGAAGCTTCAGGGCGACATCGAGAATCTGCGCTCCTGGTACCTCAACCGGGGTTACCTGGACTTCAGCGTCGATTCGACCCAGGTGTCGATCACGCCGGACCGCAAGGACATCTACATCACGATCAACGTCACCGAGGGCGAGAAATACACCGTGTCGGAGGTGAACATCTCCGGCGACCTGGTCGTCCCCGAGCCGGAACTGCGCTCGCTGGTGAGCCTCGCGCCGGGCGAGACGTTCTCGCGCGAGAAACTCACCGAGACGAGCAAGCGGATCACCGACAGGCTCGGCAACGAGGGTTATGCCTTCGCCAACGCCAACGCGGTACCCGATGTCAACCGCGAGCGGCGCACGGTTTCGTTCAACATCCGCATCGATCCCGGGCGGCGCGTGTACGTGCGCCGGATCAACGTGGTGGGCAATACCCGCACGCGGGACGAGGTGGTGCGGCGCCAGATGCGCCAGCTGGAGGGGGCGTTCTACGACGGGGCGAAACTGCGTCTGTCCAAACAGCGGATCGACCGCACCGATTACTTCTCGGAGGTCAACCTGGAGACCCCCGCGGTGCCGGACACCACCGATCAGGTCGACGTCACCGTCCGGGTCAAGGAAAAACCGACCGGAGCCATCCTGGTGGGAATAGGGTTCTCCAGCGTGGAGAGGGTGGTGTTCCAGGGCTCGGTGGTGCAGGCGAACTTCCTCGGCAGCGGCAACAACGTCAGCACCAGCTTCAATACCGGCAAGATCAACCAGAACATCGCTCTGAGCTACACCAACCCCTACTACACGGTCGACGGCCTGTCCCGCGGCTTCGACGTCTACAAGCGCCGCGTCAACGCTTCGACCCTCGCGGTCGGCAACTACACCACGACCACGATGGGCGGCGGCGTGCGCTTCGGCTACCCGGTATCGGAGTTCGAGACGATCACCTTCGGGCTCTCCGGCGAACACACCGGGCTCGTCCTCGGTACGGACAGCCCCCGGCGGCTGCTCGATTTCCAGTCACAGTTCGGCGGCAAATTCAACTCGGTGATCGGCACGCTGGGTTACGTGAAGGACACCCGAGACAGCGTCATCTGGACGACCAGCGGGCAGGTCCAGCGCAGCACCCTGGAGGTGACGCCGGCGGGCGACCTGAGGTTCTACAAGATCAGCTTCGAACAGCAGTGGTTCCACTCCTTCACGCGCGACTTGACGCTTTTCATGAAGGGCGAAATCGCGGCCGCCGACGGCTTTGCCGACAAGCCGCTGCCTTTCTTCAAGAACTTCTACGCGGGCGGCATCTCCACGGTGCGAGGCTACCGCCCGGCCGGCATCGGGCCGCGAGACCCGAGCGACGACAGCGCCATCGGCGGCAACCGCCGGCTGCTGGGCACGGCGGAGCTGCTGTTTCCCATGCCGGGGGCGGGTCTGGACCGCTCCATCCGTCTGGGTGCCTTCTTCGATGCCGGTCAGGTGTTCGCGCCGTCGCAGAAGCTCTCCGCCTCGGACCTGCGCTACTCGGTGGGCATCTCGCTGCAGTGGCTCTCCCCGATGGGGCCGGTGAGGGTTTCCTACGCACGCCCGATCAACGAGGATTCGGGCGACAAGGTCCAGCGCGGCCAGTTCACCTTCGGCAGCAGCTTCTAGCAGACCGGCCGCCAAGCGCACCGCCCGCGACCGGGTGCCGCGCGTAAGCGCCTGCGCTCGGAGCGATTCAGGACGCCGGCGGATCGCGCGAAGCGGCCGGCCTTGCCGCGGGCGCCTGCCTCGATTGCCTCGGGTCTGTGTCGAGCGCGCGCAGCGAACGCCGATGCAGCGGGCGCACACCGGGAAAAGCGCACCGGGACGTATAATCGCCGCGTTGCGGTGCTCTTGCGGCGCCGCCCTGCGCACAGGAGCGAACTTCTTGAAACCGCGTTCGCGCGCCGCCGGCGCGCTGCTGGCAGTGATGCTGGCGCCCGCCTGGATGGCTCAGGCTCAGGCTCAGGCGCCGGCGCAGATCCAGCCGCGCCTGGGGCTGGTCAGTCTCGACCGGATTCTTCGTGATGCCACCCCGGCGCAGCGCGCGCGCAAGAAGATCGAGGCCGAGTTCTCCAAGCGCGACCAGGAACTGGGTAAGCTCGGCGAGCAATTGAAAAAGATCCAGGAAGATCTCGACAAGAACGCGGTGACCATGTCGGAATCGCAGCGTACGCGGCGGGAGCGGGAGTACAACGACCTGAACAGGGATCTCCAGCGGCGCCAGCGCGAGTTCCGCGAGGACCTGCAGTCGAGGCAGAACGAGGAGTTCTCGGCGATCATCGCCCGAGCCAACCAGGCGGTGCGTCAGATCGCGGAGTCCGACAAGCTCGACGTCGTGTTCCAGAACGACCAGGTGGTATGGTTCAATCCGCGGATCGACATCACGGACCGGGTCATCAGGGCCCTGGACGACACCAAGGCGGCCAAGTAGCGCGGGCGTCCGGATGACCGGGCCGGCACGCTACAGGCTCTCGGATCTCGCCGAGCGGTTCGGCGGCGAGGTGCTCGGCGACCCGGGCACCCGGGTCGCAGGCATCGCATCCCTGCGGTCGGCCGGGGAGGGTGACCTCTCCTTTCTCGCCCGGGGAAAATTCCGCGAAAGCCTTCGGGCGACGCGCGCCGCCGCGGTGATCGTGTCGCGCGAAGATCGTGACGCGACGGCTTTGCCCCGCATCGTCTGCGAAGACTCCTACCTGTACTACGCGAAGGTCGCCGAACTGTTCCAGCCGCGGGTGGATGTCGCCCCGGGAATTCACCCGAGCGCGGTGGTCTCGCCGCGTGCGAACGTTCATCCCGGTGCGTCGATCGGTCCGGGTTGCCACGTCGCCGATGAGGCACGCATCGAGCACGGCGTGTTCCTCGGCGCGGGCTGCGTGATCGGCGCGGGGAGCAGCATCGGAGAGGGGTCCAGGCTCCATCCGCGGGTGTGCGTGTACCACGGCTGCTCGATCGGGCGGCGCGCGATCATCCACTCGGGCGCCGTGATCGGCGCCGACGGCTTCGGCATGGCCCTGGAGGGCGGGCGCTGGCGCAAGATTCCCCAGTTGGGCGGCGTGCGCATCGGCGACGACGTGGAGATCGGCGCCAACACCACCATCGACCGCGGCGCACTGGACGACACCGTGATCGAGGAAGGCGTGAAGCTGGACAACCAGATACAGATCGGCCACAACGTGCACATCGGGGCGCACAGCGCGCTCGCCGGCTGCGTGGGAATCGCCGGCAGCGCCCGCATCGGGCGCGGATGCACGCTGGGCGGCGGCGCCATCGTGCTGGGCCACCTGGAGCTGGCCGACGGAGTTCACGTGTCGGCCGCGACCGTGATCACGCGCTCGATCCGCTCGCCCCGAGAGTATGCGGGGCTGTACCCCTTCCAGCGCAAGTCCGAATGGGTGCGCAACGCCGCGCTGATCCGCCGCCTCGGAAAGCGACCTCGGGACCAGCGCCCGGCGGACTCCGAACCGGGCGCAGACAGGGAGTAGCCGATTGGACATCCACGAAATACTGCAGAGCCTGCCGCACCGGTTCCCGATGCTGCTGGTGGACCGGGTGCTCGAATGCGAGGCGGGCAAGCGCATACTCGCCATCAAGAACGTCAGCATCAACGAACCTTTTTTCCCGGGGCACTTTCCGTACCACCCGGTCATGCCCGGCGTTTTCATCATCGAGGCGCTGGCCCAGGCGGCGGCGATCCTGTCTTTCAAGACGCTGGGCAAGAAGCCCGACAGCAAGTCGATCTACTATTTCGTGGGTATCGACGAGGCGCGCTTCAAGCGCCCGGTGTCGCCCGGAGACCAACTGCTGCTGGAAGTGAACCTCGAGCGCAGGCTGCAGGGGCTGTGGAAGTTCGGCGCGCAGGCGCGGGTGGGCGAAGTGCTCGTTGCCGAGGCGCGCATCATGTGCACGGTGCGCGACCTGTGATTCACCCGAGCGCGGTGGTCCACCCCTCGGCGCGCCTCGCATCGACGGTATCGGTCGGACCGTACAGCATCATCGGCCCCGAGGTCGAGGTCGGCGCCGACACCTCGATCGCGTCCCACGTGGTGATCCAGGGGCGTACCCGCATCGGCGCCGGCAACAGGATCCACCCGTTCTGCTCTCTCGGCGGTCCGCCCCAGGACATGAAGTACGCGGGTGAGCCGACTTCCCTGGAGATCGGCGATCGCAACACGATCCGCGAGTTCTGCACCTTCAACTGCGGAACGGTCCAGGACGCGGGCGTGACGCGCCTGGGCGACGACAACTGGATCATGGCGTACGTTCACCTCGCCCACGACTGCCGGGTGGGCAACCGCACCATCTTCGCCAACAACGCGCAGCTGGCGGGACATGTCCGGGTGGACGATTTCGCGATCCTGGGCGGGTATACCGAGGTGCACCAGTTCGTGCAGGTTGGCGCTCACACCCTGACCGCGATCGGGACGGTGCTGCTGCAGGATCTGCCGCCCTACGTGACCGCCGCAGGAAACGTCGCCAGACCGCACGGTATCAACGCCGAAGGGCTGAAACGGCGAGGCTACTCCGCCGAGGCGATCGCGGCGCTGCGCGGCGCCTACCGGACCTTGTACCGCGCCGGTCTCTCGCTCGAGGAGGCGAGGTCGGCGCTGGAGGAGCAGCGGCGCTCCGCGCCTGAAGTCGGGCTGATCCTGGAGTTCCTCGCACGCTCCCGCCGCGGGATCGTGCGCTAGAGACGTCATGCGGAATCGGGACCGGCGGCCGCCCGGGTACGCATGCTGATCGGCATGGTAGCCGGCGAGGCTTCCGGGGACTTCCTGGGCGCCGAGCTGATCACGGCGCTCCGGGAACGGCGCACGGACCTGCGCTTCGCGGGGATCGGCGGCCCGCGCATGCGCTCGGCCGGCCTGGAGAGCTGGTTTCCCATGGAACGGCTCGCGGTGCGCGGCTACGCCGAGGTACTGCGCAGCTACCCGGCCCTGTGGGCGATGCGCCAGGCGCTGAAGTCGCGCATGGCGGCGGCGCGTCCGGCGCTGTTCGTCGGCGTTGACGCCCCGGATTTCAACCTGTCGGTGGAGGCCTCGCTCAAGCGGCGCGGCATTCCCACGGTGCACTACGTGAGCCCCTCGGTGTGGGCCTGGCGCAGCGGCAGGGTTCGTTCGATCGGTCGCGCGATCGATCACCTGCTGGCGCTGTTCCCGTTCGAGCCGGAGATCTATCGCAGGGCGGGTATCCCCGCCACCTTCGTGGGCCATCCGATGGCCGACGAGATCGCGCCCAATCCGCCGGCGTATGCCGCGAGAGAGCAGCTTCGCCTGCCGGCGGGCGCGCGGGTCTATGCGCTGCTGCCCGGAAGCCGCGCGAGCGAACTGCGGTACATGGCGGAGACTTTCGCGATGGCGGCACGGCGCGTCGCCGAGCGGGTGCGCCATCCGCGCTTCGTGGTGCCGTTCGCGAGCCGGGAGACCCGGCAGATTTTCGAGGAGGCCCTGTTTCGCGCCGGCGCCAACGAGCTGCCGTTCACCCTGCTGTTCGGGCATGCGCGCGAGGCGCTCGCCGCCTGCGATGCGGCGCTGGTCGCCAGCGGCACGGCCACACTGGAAGCGGCGCTGATCGCCAGGCCGATGGTGATCACCTACCGCATGTCTGCGATCACCTGGAAGATCATGTCGCGGCTGCAGCTGCAGCCCTGGGTGGGCTTGCCCAACATCATCGCGGGAGAATTCCTGGTGCCCGAGATCCTCCAGGACGAGGCGACGCCGGAGAACCTCGCGGATGCGCTGGTGCGAGTCAGCGAGGACCCGGCGATCCACCAGCGCCTGCCGGCGCGTTTTGCCGGGATCCATGCCGTGCTCAAGCGAGGCGCCTCGCAGCGCGCGGCCGAGGCGGTGCTGTCGTGCCTGAAGCCGTGCTGATCTGCGGCGTCGACGAGGCGGGCCGCGGGCCGCTCGCCGGACCGGTGTTCGCCGCGGCGGTCATCCTCGATCCCCAGCGCCCGCTCGAGGGCATTGCGGATTCCAAGACGCTTGCGGCGTCCAGACGCGAGATGCTCGCGCGCCAGATCCGCGCCGGGGCGATCGCCTGGGCGGTCGCCGCGGCGGATCTCGAGGAGATCGAACGGCTGAACATCCTGGGAGCGAGTCTTCTGGCCATGCGGCGCGCGGTGCAGGCGCTGCCGGTGGTGCCGGACCTGGCGCTGATCGACGGGCTGCACTGCCCTGACCTCGACTGCCCGGCCAGGGCCATGGTGCGGGGAGATGGCAGGGAACCCGCCATCGCGGCCGCCTCGATACTCGCCAAGACCGCGCGCGACGCCGAGATGCTGCGGCTGCATCACCTGTACCCGCAGTACGGCCTGGATCGCCACAAGGGCTACCCCACGGCCGAACACCTCGAAGCGCTGCGCCGGCACGGCCCGAGCGCGGTGCACCGGCGCGGCTTCGGGCCGGTGAGAAGCATGCTCCTGGAGGTGGAACGTGACGGCGGCGAACCGAATCGAACCGCGTGTGCGCCACGGATGCAGCCGCGAGGTCCGGCGCGCTCGAAGGCGTCCGGCTGAACGGCGGCGCGCGCGGAGACCGCTCGAATGGACACGATGCGGGAGATACGCTCGCGCGACAATCCGCTGGTGAAGTCCCTGCTGCGGCTCGCCGCGTCCGCGCGCGAACGCAAGCGCTCGGCGATGACGCTGCTCGACGGGGAACACCTGCTGGAGGCGTACGTGCGTTCCGGGGGCGGCGAGGCCGAGGTGGTCGCGGTCACCGGGGATGCGCTGCGGCGAGCCTCGCTGCGCCGTCTCGCGCAGACGGCCCCGGCGCGCCGTCGGGTAGTGCTGCCGCGTGCCGTCTTCGAGCGGATCTCGCAGGTGGAGAATCCGGCCGGGATACTGGCAATGATTCGCACGCCGGTGCCGGTTCCTGCGCCGCAGCGCCTGGGCGACGCGATCCTGCTGGAGCGGATCCAGGACCCGGGAAACCTGGGCTCGATCCTGCGCAGCGCCGCCGCCGCCGGTCTCGGGCGGGTGTTCCTGTCCAGGGGCTCGGTGCTCGCCTGGTCGCCGAAGGTGCTGCGTTCCGGCATGGGAGCGCATTTCGCGCTCGACATACACGAGGATGCCGACCTTGCGGCAGTCGCTTCCCAGGCGAGGGGACTGCGCGTGGCCGCTGATCCGCGCGGTGAAACGGACCTGTACCGCATCGATCTGTCCGGCCCGATCCTGTGGCTGTTCGGCACCGAGGGCGCCGGTCTCGACGCGGCGAGCGCGAAGCGCGCCGACGTACGCGCACGCATCCCGATGCCTGGCCAGGCAGAATCCCTCAACCTCGCGGCCTCGGTCGCGGTGTGCCTGTTCGAGCAGGTGCGCCAGCGAAACGAGCCGGGCGCGCGCGCAGGCCAGATCACCGCGCCGGCGTGAGGCGGCGGCGCGGCAAAGGGCGGCAGGTTTGGGTATTCGGACCGTTACAATGCGGCTCCCGCCCCGAGGCGGGCCGCGGGCGCAGGACCGGCGATGGACTCTCGATGCTCGTCAAGCACGGCTGCACGACCATGGCTGCCAGAGGCAACCCCTCCCGGGTGGCGCTTGCGCCCTCAGCGGTTGCGGCTGCGCAGCAGGCGCTGCTGTTCGCGCTTCCAGTCACGCTCCTTGTGCGCTTCCCGCTTGTCGTACTGCTTCTTGCCGCGGGCGAGGGCGATCTCCAACTTGATGCGTCCCTTGGCGTAATGCAGGTTGATAGGCACCAGCGAGTACCCGGCCCGTTCCACCTTGCCGATCAGCTTTCGGATCTCACCGGCGTGCAGGAGCAGCTTGCGCGTTCGCACCGGATCGGGCGTAACGTGGGTCGAGGCGGCCGGCAGCGGGCTGATGTGCGCGCCGATCAGGAAGATCTCGCCGGCGCGGATCACCACGTACGCTTCCTTCAATTGGACGCGGCCCGCGCGCATCGCCTTGACCTCCCAGCCTTCCAGCGCGAGACCCGCCTCGAATCGCTCCTCGATGAAGTAGTCGTGGAAGGCCTTGCGGTTCTCGACGATGCTCATGGGGGTGACCCGTCGCTAGGCGTCATGGGATTCGCGCCGGGGGCGGCCCGGCGCGCTCACTGGACTACCTTTCGGTTGTTGAAGGTCGTCCGTGGATCGCGGTGCAGCGTTGTCCACGCGGCTCACAGGATTGCCTTGTCGCTTCGCGACAAGGGATTCGCGCCGGGGGCGGCCCGGCGCGCTCGTGTACGGCGCACCGCGGGGGCGGGGGCGGCGTGATCGTCATCGAACGCTCGGCCCTGGTGGAGCGGCCGGCCCGGCGCATGTACGAGCTGGTGGAAGGCATCGAAGCCTATCCCGAGTTCCTGCCCTGGTGCAGTGCCACCGAGGTTCCCGAGCGCAAAGGGAACCTCACGGTCGCGGTCCTGCACATCTCCTACCACGGCATACGGCAACAATTTTCCACCGAGAACCGCAACGAGCCGGGCCGCGCGATCGACATCCGGCTGCTCTCGGGCCCATTCAGGCACCTGCAGGGCCTGTGGCGCTTCGAGTCGCTCGCCGAGGATTCGTGCAAGGTGAGTCTGCGGCTCGAATACGACTTCTCCAACCGGGTGCTCGAGCGCATTGCGGGACCGGTCTTCCGGCACATCGCCAATACCCTGGTGGACGCGTTCGTGCGCCGGGCCAACCAGACTTGAGCCGGGTATGACCAGGCGAATCCGCGTCGAGATCGTGCGCGCGGGCGCGGACCGCCTGGAGGTGCGCCGCTTGGAACTCGCGGAGGAAAGCACCGTTCGCGACGCGCTCGAGGCCAGCGGAATCGCAGCGCGGTGCCCGCGGGTCGACCTGGCGCACGCCGGGATCTTCGGCCGCGTGGTGTCGCTGGACACCCGCCTGGCGGACGGCGACCGGGTCGAAATCTACCGTCCCCTGAGGGCCGATCCCAGGCAGGCCCGCCGGCATCGCGCCAGCCGTCCCGGGCGGCGCTGAAACCCGGACGCCGGGCGGCGCGCCGAGGGCACGCGCGCTACTTGCACCAGGACTCGACGGCGCGCTGCGCCTGGGTCTTCGCGGCCGCGAGCTGATCGTCGTCCAGGAAGTAGCGCTCACCCGCCTCGTTGACCCGCATCTGCCGTGGGTTCGATTCCAGATTGACCACCTGCAGCCGCGCGTTCTTGCAGTTCTCCTCGCGGTCGCGTTGCTGGGTCTGCTCCTTGGCGAGTTTCTCGGTCTCCTCCTGCTTGGTCTGCTGCCGCTTGCGGAAATCCTGCTCCAGGTCGGCGGTCGACTTGGGTCCGGCGGGCGCCTTGGCCGCCTCGCCCTTCGCGGCGTCGCCCTTGTCCGACTTCGCCTGGGGCGCTGGAGCCGCACGGGGGGCGTTGCGCTCGAGCGTGGTCGAACGCGCGTTCTTGGGGCATGGACTCTGCGAATAGACTGTCTGCCCACCGGGGCTGACACACTTGTAGACCTGAGCTTGCGTTCCCGTCGCGGCGAGAAGCAGTCCCGCAATCAGCAGCACGCGCATGGCGCAGTTTCCTTGCGGAGGGCGACGAGTCACCATAGCGACTTTCTCCAGGAGCGTCAAACCGTAACCGCGACTGCCGCGACGCTGTTGCGGCGCGCGGCGGCCGCGATGCGTACGGGAACGCCGCGCGCTGAGCGCGTTGCGATCCGCGGCGCCGCTGACCTGCGCGTATAATGCCGTTTTTGCGGGTGCCGCCTCATGCGCGTGATCCAAAGGGCACTGACGTTCGACGACGTCCTCCTGGTTCCGGCCCACTCCACCGTACTGCCCCGCGAAGTCAGCCTCAAGTCCTGCCTCACCCGGCGCATCGCGCTCAACGTCCCGCTGGTGTCGGCGGCGATGGACACGGTCACCGAGGCTCGGCTTGCCATCGCGCTGGCGCAGGAGGGCGGTATCGGCATCATCCACAAGAACCTGCCGGCGAAGGCGCAGGCGGCCGAGGTCTCGAAGGTCAAGCGCTACGAATCCGGCGTACTGAAGGACCCGATGACCGTGCCGCCGGACCTGGCGGTGCGCGAACTGCTGGAGTTGACCCGCCAGCACCGCGTCTCGGGCTTCCCGGTGGTGGAGGCGGGAAAGGTGGTCGGCGTCGTGACCAACCGCGATTACCGCTTCGAGACCAACCTCTCGCTTGCGGTCCGGGCCATTATGACGCCGCGCGAGCGCCTGATCTACGTCAAGGAAGGCGCCAGCCAGGAGGAGGCGAAGGACCTGCTGCACAAGCACCGCCTGGAGCGCGTGCTGGTGGTGAACGACGCGTTCGAGCTTCGCGGTCTGATCACCGTCACCGACATCCTCAAGTCCACCGAGCATCCCGATGCCGCCAAGGACGGGCTGGGCAAGCTGCGCGTGGGGGCGGCGGTCGGCGTGGGCGAGGGCACCGAAGAGCGGGTCGCGGTCCTGGTCGAGGCGGGCGTGGACGTGATCGTGGTCGACACCGCCCACGGTCACGCGCAAGGCGTGCTCGAGCGGGTGGCCTGGCTCAAGCGCACCTGGCCCCAGGTCGACGTGATCGGCGGCAACATCGCGACCGCCGAGGCCGCCAAGGCGCTCGCCGACTGCGGTGCGGACGCGGTCAAGGTCGGCATCGGCCCGGGTTCGATCTGTACCACGCGCGTGGTGGCCGGTGTCGGCATCCCGCAGATCACCGCGATCCAGAATGTGGCGGAGGCGCTCAAGGGCAACGGTATCCCGGTCGTCGCCGACGGCGGGGTGCGCTTCTCCGGCGATATCGCCAAGGCGATCGCCGCCGGGGCGCACTGCGTGATGCTGGGCAGCCTGTTCGCGGGCACCGAAGAGGCGCCGGGCGAGACCATCCTCTACCAGGGACGCTCCTACAAGTCCTACCGCGGCATGGGGTCGCTGTCGGCGATGCAGCAGGGCTCGGCCGACCGCTACTTCCAGGACGCCGAGAACAATGCCGAAAAGCTGGTACCGGAAGGCATCGAGGGGCGAGTACCCTACAAGGGCAGCGTGGTGTCCATCCTCCAGCAGCTCACGGGGGGGCTGCGTTCCAGCATGGGCTACTGCGGCTGCGATTCCATCGAGGCGATGCGCAAGCGCACCCAGTTCGTCGAGATCACTTCGGCGGGCATGCGCGAATCCCACGTGCACGACGTGCAGATCGTCAAGGAAGCGCCCAACTATCGTGTCGAGTGAGGCGAACGCCCGCATGGCGCGGGGCCCGACCCGCGCGGCATCGCCCCTGTCGCCTCCCGCGGCGGATGAACGCACCCGCGCGCAGCACGAGCGCATCCTGATCCTGGACTTCGGTTCGCAGCTCACCCAGCTGATCGCCCGCCGGGTGCGCGAGGCACGGGTCTACTGCGAGATCCACCCCTGCGATGCGGGCGATCAGTTGGTCCGCGAATACGCCGCCTCGGGCAGCCTGCGCGGCATCATCCTCTCGGGCAGCCACCAGTCGGTGGCCGAGTCGAACACGGATCGCGCACCGCGCGCGGTGTTCGAGCTCGGCGTGCCTGTGCTGGGCATCTGTTACGGCATGCAGACCATGGCCCAGCAGCTGGGCGGCCGGGTCGAACCCGGGAAGGCGCGCGAATTCGGCTATGCGGAGATCCGTGCGCGCGGGCACACGCGCCTGTTCGACGGCATCGAGGATTACCGCACGCCAGAGGGCCACGGCATGCTCAAGGTGTGGATGAGCCACGGCGATCGGGTGAGCGAGCTGCCGCCCGGCTTCAAGCTCATGGCGTCGACGCCTTCCTGCCCGATCGCCGGCATGGCCGACGAGTCGCGCGGGCTCTACGGCCTGCAGTTCCACCCAGAAGTCACCCACACGCTCCAGGGCCGCGCGATCCTGCGGCGCTTCGTGCTCGACATCTGCGGCTGCAAGGGCGACTGGCGCATGCCGGACTACGTCAGCGAGGCGCTCGAGCGCATCCGCAGGCAGGTCGGGAACGAAGAGGTGATCCTCGGTCTCTCGGGCGGCGTCGATTCGTCGGTTGCAGCCGCACTCATCCATCGCGCCATAGGCGAGCGACTCACCTGCGTGTTCGTCGACCATGGCCTGCTGCGCCTGAACGAGGCGGCACAGGTGATGGATACCTTCGGCAGGTACCTCGGCGTGAAGGTGATCCATGTCGACGCGAGCGACGCGTTCATGTCGCGCCTTTCCGGCGTCGGCGACCCGGAGGAAAAGCGCAAGATCATTGGCCGCGAGTTCGTGGAAGTGTTCCAGCGTGAGGCGACCAGGGTGAAGGGGGCGCGTTGGCTCGCGCAGGGCACCATCTACCCGGACGTGATCGAATCGGCCGGTGCGAAGACGCGCAAAGCGACCGCCATCAAGTCGCACCACAACGTGGGCGGCCTGCCGGAGACGCTGCACCTGAAGCTGCTCGAGCCGCTTCGAGAGCTGTTCAAGGACGAGGTACGCGAGCTGGGACTTTCGCTCGGGCTGCCGCGCGAGATGGTGTACCGGCATCCTTTCCCGGGCCCGGGGCTTGGTGTGCGCATCCTCGGCGAGGTCAAGCGCGAGTACGCCGAGCTGCTGCGGCGCGCGGACGCCATCTTCGCCGAGGAGCTGAGGAACACGGCGGTGGCCGCCGAGGCCGGCGGCGATTCCGAGGCGCTCAGCTGGTACGACGCAACCGCCCAGGCCTTCGCCGTGTTCCTGCCAGTGCGCTCGGTGGGCGTCATGGGCGACGGGCGCACCTACGAGCACGTGGTGGCGTTGCGCGCGGTGCAGACCAGCGATTTCATGACCGCGCACTGGGCGGAACTGCCGCACGCGCTCCTCGCCAGAGTGTCCAACAGAATCATCAACGAGGTTCGTGGAATCAATCGGGTTGTGTACGACATATCCAGCAAGCCGCCAGCGACGATCGAGTGGGAATGACCCAAATCATATGCAAAACTCTTGATGTTTCGTCTAGTTTTGCGTATGTTT
>JADLDQ010000284.1 GCA_020846575.1 Burkholderiales bacterium | reverse complement strand
GGCTTGCGCGCGAACGCCGGAATCACCTGGGAGATGATGCCGAACGCCGGCAGGATCATGATGTACACCTCCGGGTGCCCGAAGAACCAGAAGATGTGCTGGAACATGACCGGGTCGCCGCCGCCCGCCGCGTTGAAGAACGAGGTGCCGAAATGCCGGTCGGTCAGCACCATGGTGATGGCGCCCGCCAGCACCGGCATCACCGCGATCAGCAGATAGGCGGTGATCAGCCAGGTCCACACGAACAGGGGCATCTTCATCAGCGTCATGCCCGGGGCGCGCATGTTGAGGATCGTGGTGATGATGTTGATCGACCCCATGATCGAGGAAGCGCCCATGATGTGCAGCGCGAAGATCCCGAGATCCATGCCCGGGCCCATCTGCGTGGACAGCGGCGCGTAGATGGTCCAGCCCGCGCCGACCGCGCCGCCGGGCACGAAGAACGACGTGACCAGCAGGGCAGCCGCCACCGGCAGCAGCCAGAAGCTCCAGTTGTTCAGGCGCGCGAACGCCATGTCCGGCGCGCCGATCATCATCGGGATCTGCCAGTTCGCGAAGCCGACGAAGGCCGGCATGATGCCGCCGAACACCATGATCAGCCCGTGCATCGAGGTGAGCTGGTTGAAGAATTCCGGCCGCCACAGTTGCAGGCCCGGCTGGAACAGCTCCGCCCGCAGCGCGAGCGCCAGCACCCCGCCGGTGATGAACATGATGAACGCGAACCACAGGTACAGCGCGCCGATGTCCTTGTGGTTGGTCGTGGTGATCCAGCGCATGATCCCCGAGGGGTGCTCCTCGTGGCCTGCGTCGCGGGCGTGGCCGTGCATGACTGCGCTCATGGTGTACTCCTCGACTCCTCTAGCAGGTTGCTCCAGGAGGGGCCACGGCCCCTCTTGAATCCCCGGTTCCAGGGATGCAAGACGCCTGCCTCGTTCCGGCGAGATGCAGCTTGTCGTGGAAACCGGGTAGTGTCATCGGTGTTTCGCGTCAGGCTGTGCCGGGCTACTTGCGGGCCGCCCGGATCTCCGCTGGCTGGACCGCCTCGCCGCTCTTGTTGCTCCAGGCATTGCGCGTGTAGGTGATCACCGCCGCGATGTCCGTGTCGGAAAGCTGCTTGCCGAACGCCGCCATGGCGGTGTTCGGCTTGCCGTGCAGCACGATGGCGATCTGGCCCTGCTTGGGACCGCCGACCATCTTCGATCCGTCCAGGGCGGGGAAAGTACCCTTGATGCCCTGGCCGTTCGCCTGGTGGCAGGCGATGCAGTTGGCGGTGTAGACCTGCTCGCCGCGCGCCCGCAGCGCCGCGAGGTCCCAGGTCTTGCCGGGATCCTCGGCGAGTGCGGCCATCGTGTTCTTCTGCTCCCCGACCCAGGCGGCGTACTTCTCGGCCGATACCACGTCGACCACGATGGGCATGAAGCCGTGGTCCTTGCCGCACAGTTCGGCGCACTGGCCCCGGAAGCTGCCCTCCTTGTCGGCCCGGAACCAGGAATCGCGCACGAAGCCGGGAATGGCGTCCTGCTTCACGCCGAAGGCCGGCATCCACCAGGAATGGATCACGTCGCTGGCTGTCATCAGCATGCGGACCTTCTTGCCCACCGGAACCACCAGCGGGCGGTCCACTTCCAGCAGGTAGTTTTCCCCCTTGACGTCGCTGCCGTGGATCTGCCCGTAGGGTGTGGCGAGCTGGGACAGGAACGAGATGCCCTCGCCTTCGCCCTGCATGTACTCGTAACCCCACTTCCACTGGTACCCGGTCGCCTTGATGGTGATGTCCGGCGCGCTGGTGTCTCTCATGTGCAGCAGCGTGGTCGTCGCCGGCCAGGCCATACCGACCAGGATGAGAAGCGGGATGACGGTCCAGACGATCTCCACGGTGGTGTTCTCGTGGAACTGCGCGGCCTTGTGACCGACGGACTTGCGGTGCGCATACACGGAGTAGAACATGGTGCCGAACACGACCACGAAGATGACCATGCAGATCCACAACATCAGCGTGTGCAGGTCGTAGATCCGCGCGGCCACGCTGGTCACGGGCGTTTGCAGGTTGTACCGGGCAACGTCTTCGGCGAGCGCCGTCGCGGGCGCCGCCGCCAGCAGTATCCCGAGCGCTCTTGCAGCGGTTGCAGTCATCGTGTTCGTTCCTTCCCCCGAAACCCGGAGAACGGGACAACGCCCCCGGTTCTCGGATGATCAATTCCCCGCTCCCGCAGAAGTCCACGGGCGCGCGCGGTCAAGCGGGCCTTGCGCAAGCGGCTCACGTCCCGGTTTGCGGCAGCTTGCGGCGCAGCCCCGCGGCGCGCCTGCGCCGCAGCAGCGCGCCCCGGAGCCGTTCGCGGCCGAGTTCGATGCGCTCGAGGTCCGCCGCGTGGCGCCCCTGCAGGCAGAACGCGGCCGCCGGCGCCGCCGCTGCGAATCCCGCGAACGGCAGTCCCGCAAACAGCAGCCTCAGCCACGCGCCGGCCCGTGCGAACACAGCGGCGATTCCCAGCGACACGGGCGCGAGCAGCCGGAGCACCGCCTGCGGCGCTTGCGGCGAAATCGAGCAGTTTCGCTTCAGGGTCAGGTCCAGCGACGCGGCGGCGCAAGTCTGCACTTCAGAACAATGATCAGGAATACGCGAAATCCAGCCAAGGGACCGCCGGCGTGACATGCGCCGCTTCGGCGGGAACTCGCCGCGGCTCACCGCCGGACACACGCCGCGCGCTCCGGGCGCGCATCGCCTGGGGCGCTGTGCGCGCAGCTGCATGGCAGCGGCGGCGCTACCTGCCGAGTCGGTTGCACCACGGCACGGTATGGTCTCGACGGCGTTTCCCGTGCCAGGGAACGCCGCTGGCCAAGACGGGGAGGCCCAGAAAAAGCGGAGCTAAGCTAGCACACATTGCCTGCTGCGACAAGGACTCTCGCGCGGCACGAGCATCGCGGCGCGTGTGAGTGGACGATTGCGCGGGGCCTGTGCGCGCGCATGACCGCGGTCGCGGGCAGCGCTGGCGCCGGGCATGAGCAGGGCCACAGGCGCGCGAGACCGTGCCGAGCGGTGGCGGAGAATCGCCTGCGGCCGCAGCGAGTCACGGTGCCGTCACCGGCTCGAAGAGCCCGCGGATCGCGGTTCGATTCGAACCGGCGTCCACTCCTTCCTGCGCGCGGGTTGCGACGGCCGCGCGCTCGCCTTCCATGCGTGCCCGAATACCAGCTCGATGCTGGCCGGGATGCGCCCGGCGGCACGCGCATTCTCGTAGGCCGAGATCATCGCCTGCCAGGCGCGCCGGCCCTGCAGGCCGCGGCCCCGCTCGCGTGCGGTGTTCACCTGCCCGCTCGCCTTGATCTCGCGCAGCAGCGTGCCGACTTCCGCATAGGCCAGAGTGATGCGGTCGGTATACATGACCGGTGCAGCGAATCCGGCTGCGACCAGCAGATCGCCCAGGTCGTGCATGTCGATGAACTCGTGCACCCGTGGTGCCGCGCCGCGGCGCGCGAAGGATCGCTTCAACTCCTGCAGGGTATCGGGGCCATAGGCGCAGAAGATCGCCAGACCGCCCGGCTCCAACACGCGGGCCCACTCCCGAAATGCCGCCAGGGGATCGGGCACCCAGGACAGCGCGAGGTTGGACCACACCAGGCCTATCGACGCGTCGCGGATCGGCAGGGCCGACAGGTCGGCACAGAGGAAGGCGCTCCCGGCGTGTGCGAACCAGGAACGGGCTCGTTCGGCGAACGGAACCGCCCGCTGCGCGGCTCGGAGAACCTCCCAGGCGAAATCCAGGCCGATCGCCTGCGCCCGGGAATACCGGGCGCGCAGGGCCCGCAGATCCTCGCCACGGCCGCAGCCCAGGTCCAGGATCCTCGCCGGCTCGACGTTCGTGAGCGCCAGGCGCTCCATCAGCCGCCGGCCCGCTTCCCGTGAAAGCGCGTCCTCGAACGGCTTGCGGGCGGCGCGCCGGAAGGCGCGGCGAGAGGCAAGCGGATCGGGCTGAGAGGGAGATTGCATCCGCGGGGTCGCATGTATACGCCTTTGCGGCCCTGCCCCTGCGCGGCGAGGGCCACCGGCGCCGTGTGCTTCGATTTTGCCCCAGCCCGGCGACGATGCCGCACGCGCACGGCGCAGCCGCCGGCGTGCGCCGGTGTCGGCGCGCGCGGCGGCGGGCGCGTTAATGCGCTGGCGTGATAGCGCGAGCGCCTACCGGAGCCATGCCACCATTGCCCATCCCAACCGGACAGGACTGCATCCTCTGCGGGGGGCCCGCGGGCGCGCGTGCCCTGTGCGAGCCGTGCGTGCGCTCGCTGCCTCTGCTGCCCCCGCACTGCCCCCGGTGCGCGCTGCCCTGTCCCGCCGCGGTTCCCTGCGGTTCATGCCTGCGCCGGGCGCCCTGCTTCGACCGGACCGTCGCGATCTGGGCTTACGCGTTTCCTCTCGACCGGCTGATCGGCGCGCTCAAGTTCCGCCATCGCCTGCACCTGGCGGACTTCTTCGCGGCCAGTCTCGCGCAACGCATCGCGGAGCGCCCCGGGCTGCTGGTGGCGCTGCCGCTGCATCGATCGCGCCTCGCGCATCGGGGATTCAACCAGTCGCAGGAAATCGCGCGCCGGCTCGCGCGCGACCTGCGCATCCCGCTCGCGACCCGCGGCCTCGAGCGCTGCCGCGCGACCGCGGCGCAAAGCGCGCTGCCGCTGCGCGAGCGGGTGCGCAACGTGCGCGGCGCGTTCCGCTGCCGCCTGGATCTGCGGGGGACCACTGTCGGCGTGGTGGACGATGTGATGACCACCGGGGCCACCCTGGACGAGTTCGCCGACTGCCTGAAGCGCTCCGGCGCCGAGTCCGTGACCAACCTGGTGCTGGCCCGCACGCCGTCGCTCACCGATCCGTAGGAAGGAACGCCGGGCACGAGCGCCGGTGCGCAGCGCGCGCCGCCTCATCCTGCGGGGCCCGCACGCGCACCGGCCGCGGCGACCCGTGCGCTCGCCGCCCGCGGCCCGCGCGCACCGGGCGACAGGCTTGCGTCCTTCACCCGAGCGCACAGCCCGGAGCAAGGCCGCTCGGCCGCCTCGCCGATATCGAATAATGGCCGGCATATCGCCATCGCCCCGGAATCCCAACCCATGTTTCACATCGTTCTCTACCAGCCCGAGATCCCGCCCAACACCGGCAACGTGATGCGACTGGCGGCAAACACCGGTTGCAGGGTGCACATCGTGCAGCCCGCCGCTTTTCAGATGAGCGAGCGGCGGCTGCGGCGCGCCGCCCTCGACTACGGCGACACGGCGAGCGTCGAGTCTCACGCCGACTGGCGCCTGTGCCGTACGGCGCTCGGCGGGCGGCGCGTCTTCGCGCTGAGCACGCGCGCGCGCCTCGCCTACGCTTCGCAGCGCTTCGAACCCGGCGACGCTTTCGTCTTCGGCCCGGAGACGCGCGGGCTTCCCGCGGACCTGCTGGCGCACTTTCCAGAGAAGCGGCGGCTCGCGCTGCCGATGCGGCCGGGAAGCCGCAGCCTCAACCTCTCCAACGCCGTCGCCGTGGTGATCTACGAAGCCTGGCGCCAGCAGGGATTCAATGGCGCCGCGGTCGAAGCACCTCCCGCCGCAGGTCCGCCATAGGGCGCGAGGCCGCTACCCCGCACGCGCGCTACCCCAGTGGCAGTAGCCGATGCCAGTAGCAGGGTCCGGGCAGCGGCGCGCCCCGACTCGCCGCGCCCCGGTTGCGGGCGCCCGCAAGGCGTCTGACCGAGCGCCGGCGAGCACCCGAGAGCTCAGTGCTCGTTCCTCGGATCGCGGGCGAGCAGATCCCTCACCACGCTCCCAGGTTCGGCGCCGCGAAACAACAGCGCGCAGACCGCGTCGGTCACCGGCATGTCCACGCCGAGCCGTGCGGCCAGCTGCTGCACCTCGCGCGCGCTGGCGACGCCCTCGGAGACATGTCCCAGCGTGGACAGAATCTCGCCGAGCGCGCGGCCCTTGGCGAGCTCCAGTCCCACCCTGCGGTTGCGCGACAGGTCGCCGGTGCAGGTCAGGATCAGATCGCCCGCCCCGGCCAGACCCATGAAAGTCTCGGGCCGGCCGCCGACCCGGGTTCCGAGCCGCGCGATTTCCGCCAGTCCCCGGGTGATGAGCGCCGCCCTCGCGTTCAGCCCCAGGCCGAGCCCGTCGCAGACGCCGGTGGCGATCGCCATCACGTTCTTGGCGGCCCCGCCGATCTCCACCCCGACCAGGTCATCGCCGTAGTAGATGCGCAGCGTCGCCTGGTGCAGCTCCCGCGCCGTGTCGGCGGCAAAGCGCAGGTCGCGCGACGCGAGGGTCAGCGCCGCGGGCATGCCGCGGGCCACCTCGAGGGCGAAACTGGGCCCCGAGAGCACACCCATCCGGGCTGCGCCGGGCAATTCCTGCGCGACGATCTGGTGCGCGAGAAGCGCGGTCCCGGTCTCGATCCCCTTGCAGGCGCAGACCAGCGGGAGAACCTCCGCCGGGGATCGCATGCCGCGCAGCACCTCCCGAAGGGCGGCGGTGGGCGTCGCGCCCAAGGCGCGATCGCATCCGGCAACGCAGGCGCCCAGATCCGAAGCGACGAGGACCTCGGCGGGCAGGGGCACCTCCGGCAGGTAGCGCTCGTTGCGGCGCGTCAGCGCCAGCACCCGCGCCTGCGACGCCTGGCGGGTCCAGAGCCGCACTTCATGGCGGCGCGACAGGGCGATCGCCAGGGCGGTGCCCCACGCGCCGGCGCCGAGAACCGCCAGCCTCACCGGCCGCTCCGATTCGAACCCACGCAGCCGCGATCCTGGGTGCGGATTCCGCGATCGGGCCGCGACGCGCGCGCGTGACCTCGACAACGCCACAGCAGGGCGTGCGTGCGCCGGGGACGAATTCCGCGCCGCTCGCCGCCGCCGAGCGCGCTCATTGGACTGCCCTGTCGCTTCGCGCCAGGGGTTCGCGCTCGGGGCGGCCCTTCGCGCTCACAGTCCCCAGACGCTGCGGACCTGCACGAAACCGCTGCCACCGTCGCGGTGCCGCACCTTCACCCAGCCGCCCGCGGCGACTTCCACCAACTCCAGCGTGACACCCTTCTGCACCGTGAACTCCAGGGGAGACTGCCCGTCCGGCGCGCGCCGCACTTCCGCGACCGGCGCCGTCACGAGCACGGTGCGCCTGTCGGCCAGGACCTCGCGCGGCAGCCAGGTGAGTTCGCCGCCGTGGTCACGGACCTTGACCCAGCCCTCGACGCTCACCATCACCTCCACCGGATAGCCCTGGCCCACCACGTACAGCCTGCGGGCCTTGGACGAAGGCGCGTCGTACATGACGGCCGCCGCGACCGCCACGGACCGGAAGTCCGCGCCGGCGGCCGGCCCGCTGGAGACGCGACACGCCAGGAGCGCACCCAGCACTAGGCAAGCAGCCCTTGCGGCGCGGAGTGCAGCCGCGGCGCCGATCCGCGTCGCCCCATCGCCGCTCGCCGCGGCGCCGGCGCTCGATCCAGGCGCAGCCACCGGCCGCACCGAGGCTGCACGCGCCAGGCCGAACCGCCGCGAGCCTCGGATTCCGCGCTTCGGTACTGGATCCGCCCCCAGCGAGGGGTAGAGCGGGCTGCTCGGCATGTCCTCGACGCACCATCTCATGGGGCTCGCCTCGCTTGGCGGATGCGCATGAGCGGCATTGTGCCGTGCGCCGCCGCCCCGCGAAACCGCCGGCAGCTTCACCCGGTCTGCGCGCTCGGCTCGAGCGTCCCGGTCTCGCTCAATGCGGGGGCTTCGCGGCGGCCGCCTGCTCCTCGGCCAGCCGCTGCTGGTAGAGCGCCTCGAAATTCATGGGAGCCAGCAGTACCGGCGGGAATCCGGCGCGCGTGATCACGTCGGAAATCGTCTCGCGCGCGTAGGGAAATAGGACATTGGGGCAGAGAATGCCCAGGACCGGTCCCATGTCGGACTGCGCGATGTTGCGTATCTGGAACAACGCCGCCTGCGCGGCCTCGGCGAGAAACAGCGTGCGCTCCTCCGCGCTCGCGGTGACCGTGATCGTCAGCGTCACCTCGTAGAGTCCCTCCTGGGGAATCTGCACGGCCTGCGCGATCTGGACTTCGACCTTGGGCGTCTCGGGCTTGAGGAACACGGCCGGGGCGCCGGGCACTTCGACCGAGAGGTCTTTCACGTAGATCTTCTCGATGGTGAATACGGGAGTTTGGTCGGTCACCTCGGTGACTCCTGTGGCGGGGAATGCGAGCGTGCGCTCGCGCGGGACGTTCAGCCCGCCAGCAGCTCGTCGAGCCGGCCGGCGCGCTCCAGCGCCGCCAGATCGTCGTAGCCGCCCACGTGCTGATCGCCGATGTAGATCTGCGGCACCGTGCGCCGGCCCGTCCTGTCGATCATCTCCTGCCGCCGCTCGGGTTGCGCGTCGACCGGGATTTTTTCGCTCTCCGAGAGGCCCTTCGCGTGCAGCAGCGCCTCTGCGCGGGCGCAGTAAGGACACCAGCCGGTGGCGTACATCCTGACCCGGGGCATCAGGCGGGCCGGCCACAGTGCCGCAGCGCAAGGCGCTCGCGGCGTCGCATCGCCGAACCGGGCGCCGGCCCTTCGGTGCGCGCCCCGCGTTGCCCTGCCTGGGAATGATCGCCGCGGCGCATGCCGGCTCACTTCTCCACCGGCAGCCCGGCCTGGCGCCAGGCCGCCAGGCCCCCGCTCAGGCTGTACACCCGCTCGAAGCCCTTGCGCCTGAGCAGTGACGCGGCGGCGCCGGAGCGGCTGCCGGTGTCGCAGTGCACGATCAGGGGCCTGTTCTTGTACTTTTCCAGTTCGCGCGCTTTCTCTTCGAGCTGCTTCAGCGGAAGGTTGCGTGCGTGGAGGATGTGGCCTTTCTCGTACTCGGCCGGCTCACGGATGTCCACGAACACCGCGTCCTCCCGGTTGAGCATCTGGGTGGCCTGGAGTGTATCCACGACGGGTCCGCCCGTGCCGCGCCGGATCACCGGCCACAGCAGCATGAAACCGCTCACCAGCGCGATGGCGATCAGGAAAAAGTTGTCCTGAGCGAACTTCCAGGGATCGACGCTCATGCGGAGGGAACAGGTCCTCGATTCAGTCGCTTGCCCGCGGTCCGCAGGGCGCCGTGGTTTTCGCCGCAGCGGTGTGCGCCGGATGCGGCAGCGTGCCGCCGCTGCCCGGGCACCGATGCCGGTGCCGGGCGTTCGGTGAGGGTAAGGCGATCCGCGATTATAGAGACCGGTTTGTTGCTCCGCAAAAGGCAGGGTCTCATGCACAAGATCGTGCTGCTTCGCCACGGCGAATCGGCGTGGAACCAGGAGAACCGGTTCACCGGCTGGACCGACGTCGACCTGACCGAGCGCGGCCGCCAGGAGGCCCGGCTGGCCGGCAAGCTGATGAGGGACGCCGGCTTCCGCTTCGAGCTCGCCTACACGTCGGTCCTCAAACGCGCCATACGCACGCTCTGGATCGCGCTGGAAGAGATGGACCGGATGTGGATCCCGGTCACGCCCTCCTGGCGTCTCAACGAGCGCCATTACGGCGCCCTCCAAGGGC
Source organism: Burkholderiales bacterium (assembly GCA_020846575.1). Classification (GTDB taxonomy): domain Bacteria; phylum Pseudomonadota; class Gammaproteobacteria; order Burkholderiales; family SG8-39; genus JADLDQ01. The sequence continues at coordinate 19,175 of JADLDQ010000284.1, read as the reverse complement.
TGGACAAAGCCGAGACCGCCGCCAGGTTCGGGGAAAAGCAGGTCCATCTCTGGCGCCGCAGCTACGACGTGCCGCCGCCCGCGCTTGCACCCGGCGATCCCCGGCACCCGGGCAGCGACCCGAAGTACACCGGTCTCACAGCCGCTGAGCTACCGCTTACAGAGTGTCTCAAAGACACCGTCGCCCGGTTCGTGCCTTACTGGGAAGCGAGCATCGCCCCGCAGGTCGCAGCGGGCCGGCAGGTCCTGGTGGTGGCGCACGGCAACTCGCTGCGTGCGCTGGTGAAATACCTGGACGCCGTCAGCGATGCCGACATCATCGACCTCAACATCCCCACCGGCGTGCCGCTCGTCTACGAACTGGACGGCGCACTGCGTGCGCTCACCCACTACTACCTCGGCGACGCCGCGCAGATCACCGCCGCGGTGCAGGCCGTAGCGAATCAGGCCAAGGTGAAGGCTTGACGGGCGGCGCCAGCGCGCGCGCTGCGGCGGCAGCCGCACTGATTCTCGCCGCCGTGGGTCCAGCGGCCCGGGAACCCGCCGCGGCGGCCCAAGATACGGAGGCGTTGGCCAGGCTGCGCGGGCGCATCGCCGAGTTGCAGGCGAAGCTCACCGCTGCCGAGGATGACCGCGTCGAGGCCGCGGACGAACTGCGCGAATCCGAACGCGCCATTTCCAACTCCAATCGAGCCTACAGGGAGCTTGCCCGGCACCGGCTCACGCTCCAGTCCGAGATCGAGTCGCTCGGCGGGCGCATGAAGAGCGCGCAAGCCTCGATCGCAGCGCGCGAGTCCGGCCTCGGACGGCTGCTGGCCGCCGGCTACATGGCCGGTCGCTCCGGGTACCTGAAGCTTTTCGCCTCGGGCAGCGATCCAAGCCAGACCTCGCGCGATCTGTATTACCTGTCCTCGATATCGAAGGCCTACGCAGCCGACATCGATGCGGCGCGCGCGGCGCTGGAAAGACTGCACGCGCTCGAGTCGGCCGCGAGAGAGAGAACCACGGAGCTCGCGCGGCTCGAGCACGAGGCGCAGGCCGAGCGGCAAAAGCTTCAGGCCGAGCGCGAAGCCCGCCGCCGCATCCTTGCGCGGGTCTCCGCGCAGATCCGGGGACAGCGGCGCGAAGTTGCCGTTCTGGAACGTGACGAACTGCGCCTCGCCCGGCTGGTGGAGGCGCTCGGACGCGCTATTCGAGATAGCGCGCAGGAAACCGCACGCGACTCCGCGCGAGACACGGCGTCCCGAGCCGCGCGCCCCGCGCCCGCTGCGCAAACCTCAGACACGCAAGGGTCATTCGCCGGACTGAAGGGCCTGCTGCGACTGCCGGTGCGCGGGTCCGTGACCAGCCGTTTCGGAACTCCGCGCCAGGCGGGCGGCCCAAGTTGGAAGGGGATATTCATCCGCGCGCCGGAGGGAAGCGAAGTACGCGCCGTGGCGCCGGGCCGGGTGGTGTTCTCCGACTGGCTTCGGGGCGTAGGCAATGTCCTGATACTGGATCACGGGCAGGGGTACCTGAGTATCTACGGGAACAACGAGTCGCTCCTGCGGCGCGTCGGCGAACAGGCGGTTTCCGGCGACGCGCTCGCCACCGTCGGCGCGAGCGGGGGCATCGGGGAAACGGGTTTATACTTTGAAATCCGTCATGAAGGCACGGCATTCGATCCCTTGACCTGGATCCTGGCGCGATGAAGCGACGCGGTCCCAGCCGGATAACTGGAGTGCGCGACCATGCGTAACAGAGTCAAGCAGGCGGGCCTGGTGGCCGTCGGCGTCCTCGCCGGCGTGCTCTTGAGCCTGAACTTCTCCGCCGTCGCGCAGCGCGAATCGGCGCGCTTTCCACTGCCCGTGGACGAGCTGCGCTCGTTCGCCGAGGTGTTCGGGGCCATCAAGAGCGGCTATGTCGAACCGGTCGAGGACAAGAAGCTCATCACCGGTGCGATCAACGGGATGCTCACCGATCTCGACCCGCATTCGGCCTATCTCGACCAGGACGCGTTTCGTGAACTCCAGGTCGGCACGCAGGGCGAGTTCGGCGGTCTGGGCATCGAAGTCAGCATGGAAGACGGTTTCGTGAAGGTGGTGTCGCCCATCGAGGATACGCCCGCCTTCCGGGCCGGCCTGAAACCGGGAGACCTCATCGTCCGGCTCGACGACACGCCGGTGAAGGGCATGAACCTGAACGATGCGGTCAAGCGCATGCGCGGCAAACCCAAGACCGAGATCCGCCTGACCATCGTGCGAAAAGGCGAACCCAAGCCCTTCGAGGTGACGCTGGTGCGCGACATCATCCGCGTGCAGAGCGTGAAATCCAGGCTCATCGAACCGGGCCTTGGCTGGATCCGCGTATCTCAGTTCCAGGAGCACACGGTCGAAAACCTGGTCACCCACATCGGCGAGCTGTACAAGAGCGGGCCGCTCACCGGACTGGTGCTGGACCTGCGCAACGATCCAGGCGGGCTGCTGCACGGCGCGGTAGGGGTGTCGGCCGCGTTTCTCGCGCCGCGCGCGCTGGTGGTGTCCACCGACGGCCGCACGGAAGATGCAAAGCGCAAGTTCATCGCCGATCCGCAGGACTACGCGCGCGGCGTGCGCGAGGACGTTCTGAGCAAGCTTCCAGCGGCGGTGAAGACCGTGCCCATGGTGGTGCTGGTGAACGGCGGCTCGGCTTCGGCCTCGGAGATCGTTGCCGGCGCTTTGCAGGACCACAAGCGCGCCACCCTGATCGGCACACCGACTTTCGGCAAGGGTTCGGTGCAGACCATCCTGCCCTTGGGCAACAACACCGCCATCAAGCTCACCACGGCGCGCTACTACACGCCGTCCGGCCGGTCGATCCAGGCGAAGGGCATCGTCCCGGACATCGAGGTCGAGGATCCGGTGCCGGGGCAGTTCCGGGTGCGCGAGGCGGACCTCGACAAACATCTCGAGAACGACCAGGACAAGAGCAAGGCACGCGCCAGGACCGGCACCGCCCGGCCCGCGGATTCCCTGGAAGACGACAGGACGCCTCCGGCGCCGCTGGAGTTCGCCTCCGAGAAGGACTTCCAGTTCCAGCAGGCGGTGAACTTCCTCAAGGGCAGGCCGGTGGTGAAGACCCAGCAGCAGGCGAGGGCGGGCGCGCCGGCGACCGCTTCCAAGAACTGATCGCGCGGGACGCGCCTTGCGGCGCGCCGCCCGATCTTCGCGCGATCGAACCGACGCCTGCGGCGCGGTTCAGCGCGCAGTGAGCGGACACGGGAACTCCAGCGGCGGGTGTCCGGCCCGGGGGCGGTTCGGGCGCCCGGCTGGCATCATCGTCAGCCGGGCCGCCGGCGATCCGCCGCGAAGCTCCCGGCCTGCTTGAAACAGGGCGCGGCTTTCCCCGAAGTCGAGGGAGTGCGGGGGCGAGGAGCTCTTCGCGCCTGGGGACTCTTGAGAAACAGAATCGTAACGGTCTGTTTTTCCATAGAACACCTATTCCACCGGCCGGCGGGATTGGCAGGCTCAGAGGCAAAGCAACCGGGTATGAACGACGAGCAGTTGTTGCGCTATTCGCGGCACGTGTTGCTCGCGGAGTTCGGAATCGAGGGGCAGGAGCGGCTGCTCGCGTCGCGCGCGCTGATCGTGGGTGCGGGCGGGCTGGGGTCTCCGGCGGCGATGTACCTGGCCGCGGCGGGCGTGGGCACGATCGCGCTGGCCGATAGCGACACGGTGGATCTCACCAACCTGCAACGGCAGATTCTCCACGAGAGCACCTCGGTGGGCAGCGCCAAGGTCGATTCGGGGCGCGCCCGGCTGCAAGCGCTCAACCCGGGCGTGCACGTGGAACCCATGGCGGTACGCCTGGAAGGTGCGGCGCTGGAGGCCGCGGTGGCGCGCGCGGACGTGGTGCTCGACTGCTCCGACAATTTCGCCACCCGCCACGCGGTCACCCGCGCGTGCGCGGCGCACGCGAAGCCGCTCGTGTCCGGAGCGGCGGTGCGCTTCGACGGGCAGGTGACGGTGTTCGACCTGCGGCGGCAAGAGAGCGCCTGCTACGAGTGTCTGTTCCCGCAAGCGGCCGAACTCGAGGAGACGCGCTGCGCGGTGATGGGCGTGTTCGCCCCGCTCACCGGCGTCATCGGCACCGTGCAGGCGGCCGAGGCGATCAAGCTCCTGTGCGGTCTGGGCGAATCGATCGACGGGCGGCTGCTGCTGCTGGATACGCTGCGCATGGAGTGGCGTTCGGTGCGGCTGCGCAGGGATCCGGCATGCCGGGTGTGCGCCACCCGGGCATAGAGCGGCTTTCGCACCCGCGGCGAGCGCGCGCATCGGCCGTCAGCGGCGGCGATCGCCGCTGCGATCGGCGCATCGCTCGTGCATGCATGCGACGCGGCGCGTGCGCTCGCGAACGATCACGCGCCGCCCCGATCCGTCATTCCCGGCCGGGCCGTCAAATGAGTATCGGCCAGACCTTCTCCCAGCCCTCGGTGGGCAGCCGCTTGAAACCGCCCTTGGCGTACTGGTGCCAGCGCCCGGTCACCCAGCACATCAGCAGGCTCGCGCGTGCGGCGGGTTCGGGTTCCTCGTGGCCCTGGGTCGAGGCGACGCGCAGGCACTGGCGCAGGGTCGCCTCGATGCGCTCGTGCACCTGGTTGATGCGCGCCTGAAGCCGCGGGTTCTCGTGGACGAGGGCGTCGCCGATCAGCACCCGCGTCATGCCGGGATTCTTCTCGGCGAAGGACAGCAGCAGGGATAGCAGCGCGTGCAGCTGCTTCAGGCCGTTCTCCTCCTCGGAGGCGATGCGGTTCGCCACGCCGAAGATCGAGCTTTCGATGAACTCGATCAGGCCCTCGTACATCTGGGCCTTGCTGGCGAAATGCCGGTAGAGCGCCGCCTCCGAGACGTCCAGCTTCGCAGCCAGGGTGGCGGTGGTGATGCGCTCCCCTGCGGGGTCCTCGAGCATGCGCGCGAGCACCTGCAGTATCTGGAGCTTGCGTTCCCCTCGCCGCCGCGCCGGCATCCGGCCCCCTTTTCGGGCGCATTCTAAGCGCACATGTGAGCGCTTGCTCGCAGCAAATGCTTTGCCGGTTGCGGTACAGGTGCCGCCACCCGCCCGGGTGCTAGACTGCGCCGCCTGCAACCCGCGCACCCGCCGATGCGGCTTACGCCCCATTTCACCCTGGCGCAACTGACCCGTTCGGAAACCGCCGAGCGCTGCGGGCTGGACAATGCGCCGCCGCAGGATGTTCTCGAGAACCTGCAGCGTCTTGCCCGAGGGCTCGAAGCGGTGCGCGAACTGCTGGGGAGCGAGCTGGAGATAAGCAGCGCCTATCGCTCTGCGCAAGTGAACGACGCGGTCGGCGGAACCGCATCGTCCCAGCACCTGTCGGGATTGGCGGCCGACTTTTCCTGCCCGGCCTATGGCTCCCCGCTCGATGTGGCGCGGGCCGTGCGCGACTCGGGGCTCGAGTTCGACACGGTGATCCTGGAGTTCGGGCGCTGGGTGCACCTGTCGTTCGCCCCGGAGCCGCGCGGCCGCGTGCTCAGCATCTACGACGCGAAGGAAGGCTATCTCGCGGGACTGTTCGACGAGAACCGCAACCCGATCGCCTGAGGGGCGCCGCCTTGCGCGCGGCCCCCGGCCCGCTGCGGCCGCGTCCGGCCTGGTACCGGCGCCCGCCGGTACCGATCGCGCTCGGCCAGGCGCCGGGCCTGGCGCGCCCTGCGCTCACTTGCTCCGTATCAGGGTACCGACGCCGGTGTCGGTGAGGATTTCCAGCAGCAGCGCGTGCTGCACGCGACCGTCGATGATATGTACGCTCGGCACGCCGCCGCGCGCCGCGTCCAGCGCCGAGGCGATCTTGGGCAGCATGCCGCCCGAGAGCGTGCCGTCCGCAACCAGCGCGTCGATCTGCCGGGGTGAAAGACCGGTGAGGAGCCGGCCGTTGCGGTCGAGCACGCCGGGCGTGTTGGTGAGCACCACCAGTTTCTCGGCCTTCAGCACCTCGGCGAGCTTTCCCGCGACCAGGTCGGCGTTGATGTTGTAGGACTGTCCGTCTTCGCCCACCCCGATCGGCGCGACCACGGGTATGAATCCGCCCTGCTCCAGCACGTCGATGACACGGGGGTCGATGGCGGCGATCTCACCCACCTGGCCGATGTCCAGCCGCTCTTCGGGCCGCGGCCCGGCCACGAGCATCTTGCGCGCCCGGATGAACGCCCCGTCCTGGCCGGTCAGACCCACGGCGCGGCCGCCCGCCTGGTTGATGAGCGTGACCACCTCCTTGTTGACCTGACCGCCGAGCACCATCTCGACCACGTCCATGGTTTCCGCGTCGGTCACGCGCATTCCCTGGACGAACTCGCCCTTCTTTCCCAGGCGCGCGAGCAGCTGTTCGATCTGGGGCCCGCCGCCGTGCACCACCACCGGGTTCATGCCCACCAGCTTCAGCAGCACGACATCGCGCGCGAAGCCCGCCTGCAGCGACGGCTCGGTCATGGCGTTGCCGCCGTACTTGACGACGATGGTCTTGCCGTGAAAGCGGCGGATGTAAGGCAGGGCTTCGGCGAGCAGCCTGGCGGGGTTGCCGGGGAGAAGGCTGGCGTCGTTCATGTCGGTGCAGTCCTGGTGAGCGGCGATTCTACGCGCGTGCCAGCCGCGGCAGTCGGTCACGGCGCCGGGCGCGCTCGGCGGCATGATCGCCGCGCCTGAAGCGAGCGCCCTCACCCGAACCGAGACGCCGAGGCCTGGATCAGCTGCAGGCAGGCGAGGCGCCCGTATTCCCGATCGCTGGAGCGCCGGCCGGCCTTCGGCGAGCGCGCGGCTCCCGCGCGCGGCGCGCCGGTGCGCCCCGCTCAGAGCACGTAGCGCGCGAGGTCCTCGCTGCCCGCGAGTTCCTTCAGCCGGCCGTCCACGTAGGCGGCGTCCACCGTGACCCGGGTCGGACCGGCCCGTCCCGCATCGAAGGACACTTCCTCGAGCAGGCGCTCCATCACCGTGTACAGGCGCCGCGCGCCGATGTTCTCGGTCTTCTCGTTCACCGACCAGGCGATCTCCGCGAGGCGCCGGATTCCCTCGGGCTTGAACTCCAGGCTCACCTGGTCGGTGGCGAGCAGCGCCTGGTACTGCCGCGTGAGGCAGGCATCGGTCGCGGTGAGGATACGTTCGAAATCCCCGACCGAGAGCGAATCCAGTTCCACCCGGATGGGAAATCGCCCCTGCAGCTCCGGGATCAGATCCGAGGGTTTGGACAGATGGAACGCACCGCTCGCCACGAACAGGACGTGGTCGGTGCGCACCATGCCGTACTTGGTGCTGATGGCTGTGCCTTCGACCAGGGGCAGCAGGTCGCGCTGCACGCCCTGGCGCGAGACGTCCGCGCCGACGGTCTCGCTGCGCGAGGTGATCTTGTCGATCTCGTCGAGGAACACGATGCCGTTCTGTTCCACGTTCGCCAGCGCCTGGCTGCGAAGGTCTTCCTCGTTCACCAGCTTCGCCGCCTCCTCGTCCACCAGCGTGCGCAGGGCATCGCGGATCTTCATCCTGCGGGTGCGGCGCCTCGCCCCGGAGAGGTTCTGGAACATGCCCTGAATCTGCTGCGTCAGCTCCTCCATGCCGGGCGGCGCGAGAATCTCCATCTGGGCGGGCGTCGCCGAGACCTCGACCTCGATCTCGCGCTCGTCCAGCTCGCCCTCGCGCAGCTTCTTGCGGAAGCGCTGGCGCGCGACCGATTCCTCCGCGTGCTCCGTGCCGCTGCCAAGGCCCGTGTCGCGCGCGGGCGGCAGCAGGACATCGAGCACCCGTTCCTCGGCCGCCTCCTCGGCGCGGCTGCGGACCTTGCGGGTGGCCGCCTCCCGCGTCTGCTTGATGCTGGTCTCCACCAGGTCGCGGATGATGGAATCGACGTCGCGCCCGACGTAGCCCACTTCGGTGAACTTGGTGGCCTCGACCTTGATGAACGGGGCCTCGGCGAGCTTCGCGAGGCGCCGCGCGATCTCGGTCTTGCCCACGCCCGTGGGGCCGATCATCAGGATGTTCTTGGGGGTGATCTCCTGGCGCAGCGGCTCCTGCACCTGCTGGCGCCGCCAGCGGTTTCTCATGGCGACCGCCACGGCGCGCTTGGCGCGCGTCTGCCCGACGATGTGCTTGTCCAGCTCGTGGACGATTTCCTGCGGTGTCATGTGGGACATGAAAACGGCCTTCGAATCGCGGCGCCGCCCGGCCGGCCGGCGTTATTCCAGGGTTTCGATCACCAGGCTGCGATTGGTGTAGATGCACAGGTCGGCCGCGATCTCCAGCGACCTGCGCACCAGGTCCTCGGCCCCGAGCGTGGTGTTCTCCAGCAGCGCCCGTGCCGCCGCCTGCGCGTACGGTCCACCGCTGCCGATGGCGATCAGGCCGTATTCGGGCTCGATCACGTCGCCGACACCGGAGATGAGCAGCGATGTCTCCCGGTCGGCCACCGCGAGCATGGCTTCCAGGCGTCGCAGCGCCCGGTCGGTACGCCAGTCCTTGGCCAGTTCCACCGCGGAACGCAGCAGGTTGCCCTGGTGCTTTTCGAGCTTGCCCTCGAAGCGCTCGAACAGCGTGAACGCATCGGCGGTACCGCCGGCGAATCCCGCGAGGATGCGCTCGTGGTACAGGCGTCTCACCTTGCGCGCGCTCGCCTTGATCACCACGTTGCCGAGCGTGACCTGCCCGTCGCCGCCCAGCGCGACCTTGCCGTCGCGGCGCGCCGAAAGGATGGTGGTGCCGGGCGCTTGTTCCATGAGGCGGCTGCGGCTGGCGTTTCGAAGCTGGCGCGGCGCAGCGGTGCAGGGAGCAGGTCCGGGCGTACGCCGCTCAGTCCCCGTACATCTTCTGTTTCAACTCGCGGCGCGACTGCGCTTCGACGGTGAGGGTGGCGGTCGGGCGCGCCAGCAGCCTGGGGATACCGATCGCCTCGCCGGTTTCCTCGCACCATCCATAGCTGCCGTCCTCGATGCGGCGCAGCGCCTCGTCGATCTTCTTGAGGAGCTTGCGCTCGCGGTCGCGCGCGCGCAGCTCCAGCGCATACTCCTCCTCGATGGTCGCCTGGTCGGTGGGATCGGGCTCCACCTCGTGCTCGCGAAGGTGCTCCGAAGTATCGCCCGCCTTGCGCAGAAGGTCCTGCTGCATATCCGCCAGGCGCCGGCGGAAGAACTCCAGTTGCTCGGCGTTCATGTAGTCCGCCGCAGGTGCGCGCCGCAGCTGCTCCTCGGAAAGTCCGCCTGCCTCCGGCTGCGCAGCCGCCGAGACCTTCTCCGGCGCGACCGCCTGCGCCGCCGCGGAGGGGACCGGATTCTTACCGGCCCCGGAGGCCACGTTCTTCACTGCGTTCATTCTAGGCATTGCTCCAGCCCCTTCACGAACAGATCCTCGGGCAGATTGCGCCCGATGAACACGAGCACGCTCTCGCGCTTCTCGCCTTCCTCCCAGCGCTTGCCGATGTCTCCGCCCATCATCATGTGCACGCCCTGGAACACCACCCGGTTGGGATTGTCCCGCAGGTAGAGCACCCCCTTGTAGCGCAGCATGTCGCCGCCGTAGACCTGGGTGAGACCGGAGAGGAACTCCTCCAGCCTGCCGCCGTCGAACGGGCTTTCCGAACGGAACACGAAGGAGCCCACCTGCTCGTCGTGCTCGTGCTCGCCCTCTTCCAGGAATTCCGGGTCGATCTCCAGCACCGCGTTCAGGTTGAAACCGCGTATGTCGAGCAGTTCCTCGATGGGCGCGTGGCCGAAGTGCACTTTGCGGATCGGCGCCCTGGGGTTCATTCGGACCAGGCGCTGGCGCAGGCGCTCGACGTCCTCGTCTGCGACCAGGTCGGTCTTGGACAGGAGTATGCGGTCGGCGAAACCGACCTGCTCCTGGGCTTCGCGGAACTGGTCCAGCTGCCGCTGGGCATGCATGGCGTCCACCAGCGTCAGCACGCTGTCCAGGAGGTAATAGTTTCCGATCGCTTCGTCCAGGAAGAAGGTCTGCGCGACCGGCCCCGGGTCCGCCATGCCGGTGGTCTCGATGATCACCCGGTCGAAGGCGAGCGACCCGGACTCCCGGCGCGACTTGAGATCACCGAGGATGCGGATCAGGTCGCCGCGCACGGTGCAGCACACGCAGCCGTTGTTCATCTCGATGATCTGCTCGTCGCCGCTCTCGAGCAGGATGTCGTTGTCGACCCCAGCCTCGCCGTACTCGTTCTCGATGACCGCGATGCGATGGCCGTGGTGTTCCTTGAGGATGCGATTGAGCAGCGTGGTCTTGCCGCTGCCGAGGAATCCCGTCAGGATGGTGACGGGAACCATCTGTTCCTGATCCATGCGCCGCCTCCGCTTTTCGCGCCCCCGGGTGCTGGCCCTTCAAGCGACCTATATGGGGGCCCGAACGGGCTTTTCAAACGTCCGTCTCCCGAGCCTCGGCCACCGGTCCTGCCCGGGGCGCGGGCGCCCTCTTTCCAGGCTGTCTCGACGCTCCGGCGGTGCGGCACGAGCGATCGAGCCCGTGCGCAAGGCGCGCAAGTGTATACACGGAAGGCAGCGCGCGCAAACGCGCTAGGCGCGCACGGCGCTCGCGCCGCCCTCGCCCGGGGCCGGCCGCCGGCGCTCGCCCTGCTCAGACGCGTCGAAGCAGCAATCCCTTGAGGTACTCACCCTCGGGAAACGCGAGCCTCACCGGGTGATCGGCGGGAGCCTGGAGGCGTGCCTCGATGTTCGCCGCCACGCCCGCGTCCGCGGCTGCGCCGGCGACGATCTTCTGGAACAGGTCGGCGCATACGCCGCCGGAACAGGAGAAGGTCGCGAGCAGCCCCCCGCGGCGCAAGAGCTTCAGCGCGTTCAGGTTGATGTCCTTGTAGCCGCGCGCCGCGGCGGCCGCTTTCTGCGCGGTGGGTGCGAACTTGGGCGGGTCGAGCACCACGAGGTCGAAGCTGCGGCCCGCCTGCCGCAGCCGCCGCAGCATCTCGAACACGTCGCCCTCGAGCCATTCGAGCGCGCCGGTATCGACTCCGTTCAGGGCCGCGTTCTGACGCGCCAAGGCCAGCGCCGGCGCCGAGCTTTCCACCGCGAGCACCGAGCGCGCGCCGCCCGAGACCGCGGCGAGGGCGAACCCCCCCGTGTGGGCGAAGCAATCGAGTACCTCGCAGCCCGCGGCAAGGTCCCGGATGCGCGCGCGGCTGTCGCGCTGGTCGAGGTAGAAGCCCGTCTTCTGGCCTGCGGCGACGTCGACCCGGTAACGCAGCCCGTGCTCGAGGATCTCCACCGGGCCGCCCGGCGCATCCCCGAGCAGGGGTCCCACGCGCAGCGGCAGGCCTTCGAGCGAGCGCGTCTCGGCGTCGGAGCGCTCGAATATCGCCCGTGCGCCGCTCAACTCACCCAGCGCCCGGACGATCTCGCCGCGCCTGCGCTCGGCGCCCGCCGACAGGATCTGCACGACGATCGTGTCCCCGTATCGATCCGCGATCAGACCGGGCAATGCATCGGATTCGGCGTGTACCAGCCGCAGGGCCGTGCCCTGGGCGATGCCGCGGCGGCGATCCAGCGCCGCCGCGATCCGTCCCTGCAGAAAGGCTTCGTCGGGAAATTCGTCCTCGCAGAAGCTCTGCACCCGGGCGCGTATCTGGGAGGCAGGACTGAAGTCCGCCCAGGCGAGAAAACGCCCGTCGGCAGCCTCGACGCGCAGCGTTTCACCGGGTGCCGGCTCGCCCCCGGTCGACTGCACCGCGCCCGAAAAAACCCAGGGGTGCCAGCGCTGGAGCGAGCGCTCGCGCCCGGGCTTGAGCCGCAGGACCGCCGGGCTTGCCGCGCGGCGAGGCGGTGCGAGTGCGCCTGCCCGGGTCCGATTGGAAGCGGACTCTTCGGGCCCATCCCCTCGCGCGCCGGCAGGTCGATTCGTTCCCGGCGCCGCGGGACCGCGCCGCCGCCGTCCCCGCACACGGTGCCCGCCACGTTCGCCCGGGATGCGCGCGGCGCCTATTTCTTCCTCGCACGGGGATGGGCCGCATCGTAGACCCTGGCCAGGTGCTGGAAGTCCAGATGCGTGTAGACCTGCGTGGTGGCGATGCTGGCGTGCCCCAGCAATTCCTGGACTGCACGCAGATCGCCGCTGGACTGCAGCAGGTGGGATGCGAACGAATGCCGCAGCGCGTGCGGGCTCACGTGTGTGTCGAGTCCGCTTTTCTTCGCCCAGCGGGAAAGCCGCGCCTGCACCACCCGGGGCGCGATGCGCGCGCCGCGGCGGCCCACGAAGAGCCCCGGCTCGCCGGGGGCGGCCAACGCGCCCCGGACCGCCAACCAGGCCGAGACGGCCGACGCTGCCGCACGGCCCACCGGCACGGCGCGGGTCTTTGCGCCCTTGCCGATCACCGCGACCTCGCCCTGCGAGACGAGGTCCCGTGCCTGGCGCAGGTCGATCGCCACGAGCTCGGCCAGGCGCAGGCCAGAGGAATACAGCAGCTCGAACATCGCCTTGTCGCGCACCTCGGTCGCATCCGCGCCCGCGGGATCGAGGAGCTGCACCGCTGCATCGGGGGACAATGCCTTGGGCAGGCGCTTGGCGCTTCTCGGCGCGCGCACCCCCTTGCAGGGATTGGCCGGGAAACCGCGGGCGAGCGCCAGCCATTCGTACAGGCCGCGCCATGCCGATAGCGTGAGCGCGAGCGTCGGTGCGGAAAGGCCTGCGGCGTGCAGGCGCGCGACACTGCGGCGCACCGCCTGTGCACCGATCCGCTCCAGGGGCATGGCGGGGTTGAGATCGAGCAGCGCCGCGCAGGCGCGCTGGTAGTTGCGCCGCGTGTAGCGCGAAAGCCGCCGCTCGTGCTGCAGGGTATCCAGGTACTGTGTCACCAGCGCCAGACGGGCATCCCGGTCTGCGGGCGCGGCGCCCTGCGGCGGGCGGCTGGACATGCGCTAGAGCAGGAACCGGGCGAGGCCAGCGCTCACCATCTCGCCGAGCCGTTTGAGGTAGAGCGTGCCCATGTCGGGATAGAAGCGCGCCGCGTCCTCGCTCCCGAGGGCGAGAAGGCCGATGCAGGCCCCTTCGGCACCGGCCGCACCCGGCTCGCGCAGCGGCATCAGCGCCGTGGAGCGAACGTGCGGCGCGGCCTCGCCGAACCACGCCGCCGCCTCCGTCCGGGTGTTGGCCCCGCACAGCGGCTGGGCCAGACCCGCGGCATAACTTTTCAGTTCCTCGCTGCAGGGCCCGAACTCCCCGCGTTCGCCGCCGGCCTGCGTTCGCGCGCTCCCCCACACCCGCAGCGCGGCGTGCGGCACCGCGAAATCCTCGCGCAGGTTGTAGTGGAGCACTGAAAAGAATTCGTGCAGTCCCGGCGCCGGCAGCAGGGCGATGCACAGCCGGTGCATGCGCTCGCCGATGGCGTCGTTCTCCTCGCCGAAGCGGATCAGCTCGGCGAACTTCGCTTCCATCTCGCGGTACTTCTCGCGCAGGGTCAACACCTGCCGGTCCGCGAGCGCGATGGCGCGCCCGCCGTGAGGATGGGGCAGGTAGATGCGCGAGAGCAGCTCGGCCTTTTCCTCGAAGAATCCCGGGTTGCGTTCCAGGTAGCTCGCCACTTCGTCAGCGTTCATCGATGTCGATTTCCCCTTCGAACACCGGTACGGCGGGCCCGGTCATCCACACGTCGCAGTTTAGTTCAATTCCGCCACCCTCCCAGCGGATGCAGAGCGCGCCGCCGCGCGCGTGCACCCGCACCGGGGAATCGAGCAGGCCGCGGCGGATGCCGGCGACCGCTGCGGCGCAGGCACCGGTGCCGCAGGCAAGCGTCTCGCCGGCGCCGCGCTCCCACACCCGCAGCCGCACCGCGTGGCGATCGAGCACCTGCAGGTAACCCGCGTTCGCCCGCTCTGGAAAGCGCGGGTGGCGCTCGATCAGAGGTCCCTGCTGCGACACCGGCGCCCGGTCCACGTCCGTGACCACCTGCACCGCGTGCGGATTTCCCATCGAGAGCGCGGTGATCAGCACCCGCTCGCCGCCGACGTCCAGCGGCTGCACCAGCGCATCGCCCTCGGCGAGAAAGGGGATGCGCGCCGGATCGAACGAAGGCGGCCCCATGTTCACCGTAACCTCGCCATCGGGATTCATCCGCGGGACGATCAGCCCGGCGCGGGTCTGCACCCGGATCTCGTCCTTGCCGGTCAGCCCCTGGTCGCGCACGAAACGAACGAAGCAGCGCGCACCGTTGCCGCACTGCTCCACCTCGCCGCCGTCGGCGTTGAAGATGCGGTAGCGGAAATCGGCCTGCGCACCGAGCGGCGCCTCCACCACCAGCACCTGATCGCAGCCCACGCCGAAGTGCCGGTCCGCCAGCCGCCGCGCGAGCGCCGGCGTCATGGCGAGCGGCTGGCGAATGGCATCGATCACGACGAAGTCGTTGCCCGCACCCTGCATCTTGGTGAAGCGCAGTTTCACAGGCACAAGCGCGTGTAGTCGCGCAGGATGCAGCGGTTCATCACCACCGTCAGGCCGGCCTCGCGGGCGCGCTCGGCGGCCTCCTCGTTGCTGCAGCCCTCCTGCATCCAGAGCGCGCGCATGCCCGTGCGCAGGCAGGCCTCGACCGTCTCAGGTGCGTGACGCCCGTTGCGGAACAGGTTGACGAGATCCACCGGCTCGGGAATGTCCTCCAGGCGCGCGTAGGCCTTCTCGCCCAGTCCCTGCGCAATGCCCGGCCGCACCGGGATGATCCGGTAGCCCATGCGCTGCATCTGGCGCGAGATGTTGTGGCTCGGCCGCGACGCGCGCGTGGAGTACCCCACCACGGCGATGGTCTTCACCGCGAGCAGCAGTGCGCGCAGCGCGTCGGGGCCGGGGTTCTCGAAGGTCACGAGCGAGCCTGCGCCGGTGTACAGGGACGGGCGTTCGCCACGGAGCGAAACGGATGCGCCGGACCCGGGAAGCCCTCGATTCCGCGAAGATCGGCGAGCGTTTCCACTCGGATACGCCGGGGGACAGACCGCAGCCAGGGCGAGACCGGCTCAAGCATGCAGGCACCACTCCTCGCGCGCTAGTACCACCTCGCCTCCCCCTGCGGCCGCGTCTTGAAGCGCTTGTGCGCCCAGTTGTACTGCTCGGGCATCTCCAGCACCCGCTCCTCGATGAAGGCGTTCATGCGCCGGGTGTCGGCGCCGACATCGCCGCTCGGGAAGTCGCGCCAGGCCGGGTAGAAGCGCGTCACGTAGCCGGCCCCGCCGGGCAGCATGCGCGACACGCAGGGCACCACGCTCGCGCCGGCCACCCGCGCGAGCCGCGCAAGGCCGGTGATGGTCGCCGCGGGCACGCCGAAGAAGGGCACGAAGATCGAATCGCGCGGCCCGTAGTCCTGGTCCGGAAGATAGTAGAGCGGCAATCCTTCGCGCAGGGCGGTGACAGCAGGCCGTATGCCTTCCTGCCGCGAGATCAGCCGCGAAGGCAGAAAACGGCTGCGCCCGCGGCGCAGCATGCGATCCATGAGAGCGCTCTTCTGCCGGGCATAGAGTGCGGCCAGCTCCAGGTCACAGCCAAGGCGCGTGCCGCCGGCGTCCAGCGCCACAAAGTGCGGCGCCAGCACGATCACCGGCCCCTTGCGCGCCGCGTCGAGATGCTCGCGACCTTCGACGCGCACCAGCCGCAGCAGCCGCGCGCGCGGAGCCCACCAGAGAAGGCCGCGCTCCAGCAGGGCGCGAGTCAGTACACGGAAGTGCTCGCGCGCGAGCCTGGAGCGGCGCGCCGGGTCCATGTCGGGAAAGCAGCGCTCGAGGTTGATCTCGCAGACCGCGCGCCGCTCGCGCGCGAGCAGGAAAAGGAGCGAACCCAGCCCCGAGCCGATGCGCGAGAGCACCGGCAGCGGCAGCCGGTGCACGAGCCACATACCGCCGACCAGCAGGCCCACGCCCCCCGAGAAGAGCGCGCGCGCGACACCGTTGCCGCGGGGCGAAGACAGGACCTGGGCCCTCATGACTGCCGCACCGCCGCTTCGTCTTCGCGCCCCGCCGCACGCGAACAGACACGCGCCGCGTCGGGTGGCGGCCGCACGCCGGATGGCACCTTGTAGCGGTTGTAGGCCCAGAGATACTGTCCGGGACATCGCCGGATGAGCGACTCCAGCGCGCGATTCATGCGCCGCGCCTCGGTTTCATCGGCCAGACGTTCCGGCAGCGGCTCGACGTGCACCCGGTAACCGCGCCCGCGCGGCAAGCGCTCGGCAAAGGTCACCAGCACCGGCGCCCGGGTGGACGCCGCCATGCGCACCGCCAGCGTCATGGTGTAGGCCGGGCGCGCGAAAAACTCCGTCCACTCGCCTTCGCCCACGCCGGGAACCTGGTCGGGCAGGATGCCCACCGCCCGCCCGCCGCGCAGCGTCCGGTAGAGCGCGCGCACGCCCGACATGTCGGCGGGAACGCTCGCCATTCCGTGACAGTCGCGACCGGCGCGCATCAGCGGTTCGAGCCAGGCGAGCTTCGGCGGACTGTAGAGTACGGTGAGCGCCCGGCCGCGGCTGAATACCTGGCCGGCGATCTCCCAGCTGCCCAGGTGAGGCGTGAGAACGATGAAGCCGCGCCCGGCGCCGGCGGCCCGCTCGACGTGTTCCCAGCCGTGCACCTCGACAACCAGTCGCGCGGCCGCCTCGCGGCTGCGGAACCAGATCGCCGGCAGTTCGAACAGGGCCTTGCCGGCTTGTGCGACCGCGCTGCGCCGGGTCGCGGCATCACGGTAGCCCGCTTGACAGAGGTTGGCGCGCACGATGCGTCGCAGTCGGGGGGAGAGCGCGTACGCGGCCCAGCCTGCGGCCGTTCCGAGGAAGTGCAACAGCGCGAGCGGGAGATGAGCCGCGAGTCCGAGCAGCGCGCTCATGACCTCTGGCTTTCCCGGAGAACGGGCCGGGAACGGGATGCGGGCAGGGACGCTGCCCAACACCGCGGCCGCGGGTGCGGCGCCAATTGCGCTACGTACCCGTGTCGCGGGCAGCGCCGCCGTGGGATCGTCGTGGGTTGGGAGGCAAGGGTCGCCATGCTAGACTGCGCGACCGCGGTCGGACTCGTGCGCCGCATCCTCGACCCGTCACCACCCAGCCGGAGATCCAGCACGCCATGAGCAGCTTTCAATTCACTTCCGAGTCGGTCTCCGAGGGGCATCCGGACAAGGTTGCCGACCAGATCTCGGATGCCGTACTCGATGCCATTCTAGCCCAGGACCCGCGCTCGCGCGTCGCCGCCGAGACGCTGGTGAAAGACAACCTGGTGGTGCTGGCCGGGGAGATCACCACCGGCGCCAAGGTGAACTTCGACGAGGTCGCGCGCCGCACCATCAAGCGCATCGGCTACAACGACCCGGCGATCGGTTTCGACACGAATACCTGCACCGTCATCGTGGCCTACGGCGAGCAGTCGCAAAACATCGCGCAGGGCGTGGACGAGGGCCGCGGACTGGACCTGGACCAGGGCGCGGGCGACCAGGGGCTGATGTTCGGCTTCGCCTGCGACGAGACGCCGGTGCTGATGCCGATGCCGATCTGGCTCGCGCACCGGCTGGTGGAGCGCCAGTCCGAGGTCCGGCGCGACGGGCGCCTGCCCTGGCTGCGTCCGGACGCCAAGTCGCAGGTTACGCTGCGCTACGTGGACGGCAAGCCCGACTCGATCGAGACCGTTGTGCTTTCCACCCAGCACGCCCCGGGCATCAAGTACGCCGACATCAAGGACGCGGTGATCGAGCACGTGATCAAGCCGGTGCTGCCACGCCACCTCGTCAAGGGCGATATCACCTACCACGTCAATCCCACCGGCAGCTTCGAGATCGGCGGCCCCAAGGGCGACTGCGGTCTGACCGGGCGCAAGATCATCGTCGACACCTACGGCGGCTCGGCGCCGCACGGCGGCGGCGCCTTCTCCGGCAAGGATCCCTCGAAGGTGGACCGCTCGGCGGCGTATGCGGCGCGCTACGTGGCGAAGAACGTGGTCGCCGCGGGCCTCGCCGCAAGGTGCCAGGTGCAGGTCTCCTACGCGATCGGTGTCGCCCGGCCGACCAGCGTGATGGTCACCACCTTCGGCACCGGCAAGATCTCCGACGACAAGCTCTCCGAGCTGATTTCGAAGCACTTCGAGCTGCGGCCCAAGGGCATCATCCAGATGCTGAACCTGCTGCGCCCCATCTACGAGAAGACCGCGGCCTACGGGCATTTCGGGCGCGACGAACCCGAGTTCACCTGGGAGTCGACCGACAAGGCCCAGGCGCTGGCAGCCGACGCGGGCGTGAAGAAGGCAGCCTGACATCCGGGCTGAGCCTGCATCCGGATGCGGAATCGAACCCGGCGCACGACTCCCGCAAACGCAGCCATCGCACAGGTCTGGCCGGTGATCCGAGCCGGCCAGGCGAACTAAGGCCCGGGCATCCCCCGGGCCTCGTTACATAAAATACCGGGCTCCCCGAGGAGCGTTGCAACGGACCGCCGGACGGTCTGCCAGGCTCGGGGAAGCTCGATGCGAACGGCGCTCACGAACTTTTTTCTTCAAAGGAAAGGAGCGCGTGATGAGCGCAGTATTGAAGTCGAAACAGGACTACCACGTCGCGGATCTGGCCCTGGCCGACTGGGGGCGCAAGGAGATCCGCATCGCCGAGACCGAGATGCCGGGTCTCATGGCGATCCGGCGCGAGTACGCGGCCGCGAAGCCGCTGAAGGGCGCGCGCATCGCCGGATCGCTGCACATGACCATCCAGACAGCGGTACTGATCGAGACCCTGCAGGCGCTGGGCGCCGAGATCCGCTGGGCCTCGTGCAACATCTACTCCACCCAGGACCACGCGGCGGCCGCGCTGGTGGCGGCCGGCACGCCGGTGTTCGCCTACAAGGGGGAGACGCTCGAGGAGTACTGGGCGTTCACCCACCGCATCTTCGAATGCAAGGACGGCGGCGCGCCCAACATGATCCTCGACGACGGCGGCGACGCGACGCTGCTGGTGCACCTGGGCTGCAAGGCGGAGAAGGACGCCTCGGTGATCGCCAGCCCGCACAGCGAGGAGGAGCAGTTCCTGTTCGCTGCGATCAGGCAGCGCCTCGCCGAGAAGCCCGGCTGGTACTCCGCCGTGGCGAAGAACATCCGCGGCGTGTCCGAGGAGACCACCACCGGGGTGCACCGCCTGAACGAGATGAGCGCCAAGGGCACGCTGCTCTTCCGCGCGATCAACGTCAACGACAGCGTCACGAAGAGCAAG
>JADLDQ010000283.1 GCA_020846575.1 Burkholderiales bacterium | reverse complement strand
AGGTGCTCGATTCGTTCGCCCAGGGCGCGGCCGAGCAGCCGTTCTTCCTGATGATGTCCTTCCCCGATCCGCACCATCCCTTCACGCCGCCGGGAAAGTACTGGGATCTTTATTCAGCCGGGCAGGCGAGCCTGCCGGAGAGCTTCCACGCGCCCGCGCCGCCGGGCAGCCTGCTGTACGCGGCGCGGCGCGCCGCCGAGGAGCCGGGCTACGACCGCGAGGCGGCGATGACCTTCCTGCCGCTCACCGAGCGACAGGCGAAGGAGGCGATCGCGCTCAGCTGCGGCATGATAGCGATGATCGACGACGCGGTGGCGGCGGTGCTGGCGCGGCTCGCGACGCTCGGGCTGGACCGGGACACGGTGGTGGTGTTCACCGCGGACCACGGCGACTTCCTCGGCGACCACGGCATCGCCCTGAAGGGACCGATGCACCTGAGTTCCATCGTCAAGGTGCCCTTCATCTGGGCCGACCCGTCGCGGCCGCAAGCCGCGACCTGCGACGCGCTCGCCGGCACCATCGACATCGCCCAGACGGTGCTCGCGCGGGCGGGGCTGGCCGGCTTCAACGGCATGCAGGGACGCTCGCTGCTGCCCGAGATCGAGACCGGCCGCGACACGGGTCCTGGCGCGGTGCTGATCGACGAGGAATCCCAGCGCCCCGCCTTCGGCTACGCGGGGCCGGTGCGGCTGCGGACCATGATCACCGAGCGCTGGCGGATGTCGCTCTACGAGCACGGGCCGCACGCGGAACTGTTCGACCTGCGCGAGGACCCGCACGAACTGCGCAACCTGTGGAACGATCCCGGCTTCGCCAAGGTGAAGGCCGAGCTGCTGGAGCGCATGGTGCGCGAGTCGATCCACGCGCTGGACACGAGCCCCGCGCCGAACCGGCGCGCGTGAGATCGCGCGCCCGCGCCGCGCGGCCCGGGTCGCGCGGCCCCGCTATCCCCAGCTGAGCGGGTGCCGCAGGATCTTGCGCGCCGCCGCGCGCGCCGCACCGGGTCCTACTGGATGCGGATGTTCGCGGCCCGCGCCACCTTGCCCCAGCGCTCGATCTCGCTCGCGAGCAGCCTGCCCATGTCCTCGGGGGTGCCGGGCGCGGGGTCCGCACCGAACTTGTCCAGGGCGGCCGGCGTCGCGGGCTCGGCGAGGACCTTGCGCACCGAGGCGTTCAGCCGGTCCACGATATCGCGCGGCGTGCCCGCCTTGACCATGAATCCCTGCCAGTCGCGCACCTCCAGGCGCGGAAATCCGGCTTCGGCGATGGTCGGCACGCCCTTGAGCGCGGGCACCCGCTTCGGACCGGTGACTGCGAGCGCGCGCAGCTTGCCGGCGGCGATGTGCGGGATCATCGGCGGCGTGGCGATGAACCCGTACTGCACCCTGCCGCCCAGCAGGTCGGCGATACCCTGGGGAAACTGCACGTAGGGCACATGCAGCGTATCGATGCCGGTCTCCATCTTGAACAGTTCCCCGGCAAGGTGGGCCGGCGTACCCGGACCGCCGGTCATGAAGCTGAGCGTGGCCGGCCTGGACTTGGCCAGCGCCACCAGTTCCTTGACCGAATTCGCCGGGACCGACGGATGCACCACCAGAACGTTGTAGGACCACACCGTCTGCGCCACCGGAGCGAAGTCCTTGCGCAGGTCGATCGGGTAGTTGGTGAAGATCGCGGGCGCCACCGAGACCGGCAGGAAGAACACCGCCATGGTGTAACCGTCGGCCGGCGATTTCCTGACATCCCCGAAGGCGACCACGTAGCCCGCGCCCGGCCGGTTCTCCACGACGATGTTCTGCCCCAGGTCCCGGCTCATCCCGGCCGCCACGTAGCGCGAGACGATGTCGATCGGAGTGCTGGTCGCCGTGGCCACGACCAGGCGCAGCGGCTTGGCAGGAAAGCCTTGGCCGAAGGCCGCGAACTGCCAGCCGGCGGCGATGACGAATGCTGCCGCGTGCAGCCGGCCGGTTGCCGCCAGGCGAAAGGGTGTCTTGCTCGAATGTCGCATCAGCGCTTCCTTCCTCATTCACAGAGCCCTCGCCTGCCAGCGAACACAGGCGCCGCAGGTCCTGCGCCGCCCCCGGCCGAAAGCGCGGCCGTTCGCCAGTCCGCGCTGCCGCCTCTCACTGGCTGCCCGCGAACCCCGCCGCGCGGATCACCGCACCCCAGCGTCCGGAATCGGCTCGCACGATGGCCGCGAACTCCGCCGGCGTGGTCAACTCGATCTCCAGCCCCAGGCCGCGCATGCGCTCGCTCATGTCCGGCGCCTGCTGTCCCGCCACGACGATCCGGTTGATGCGCTCCACCACCGCGGCCGGCGTGCCGGCCGGCGCGAACAGCCCGTACCAGCCGCCGCCTTGCAGGTTCTTGTAGCCCAGTTCGGCGAAGGTCGGGGCTTCCGGCGCCAGGGGCGAGCGCCCCTTGCCGGAGTGCGCGAGCACGCGCAGTTTGCCCGCCTTGACCTGGGTGAGGAAATCGCCGAGCGTCGTCACCCCGGCGGCGACATGCCCGCCCAGCAGATCGTTGATCACCGGCGCGCTGCCCTTGTAGGGCACGTTGGTGAGCTCGATGCCCGCGGCGCTCGCGAACATCAGCCCGTAGAAGTGCGGGATGTTGCCCCGCCCGGGCGTGCCGAAGGTGGCCTGCTTCGGATTCGCCTTCGCCCAGGCATTGAACCCCGCGAGGTCCTTCGCCTGCGAAGCCGGCCCCACCGCCAGCGCGAAATGGTAGGCCCCCACCATCGCCACCGGGACGAGGTCGCGCTGGGGATCGTAGGGCAGCTTCTTGTAGGTGTGCGGGTAGATGCAGATGTTGGCGATCGGCGTCATCAGCAGCGTGTTGCCGTTCGGCTCGGATGCCTTCACCACGTCGATCGCGATGATGCCTTCGCCGCCGGCGCGGTTCTCGTGGATGAACGGCCGGCCCAGCCCCTCGCGCAGCTTGTCGGCGGTGAAGGTGGTCACGATCGCGACCGCGCCGCCGGCCGCGAAACCGAGCACCACCCGGCCGGTTGCCTGGGCCTGTGCGCCCCCCGCGGCGACGCACGCCGCCACCGCCAGGACCGCCACGACCCATCGATCGAAACGCATCACGAGCCCCTCCCGTTGAATGGATGACAGCGAGTGTACCGGTTCCGCACTCTCGAGGAGGCGAGGCGCCACAGCAAGGAGGCGCTGGCGCGTGCGATCGCCCTGAACGTCAGGGCACGTGCGGCGAAGTGAGCACCGCGCCTGGCCGAGGATCCGCGCGAGCGGCGGCGCTGGACGATGTGACGCGCCTGCTGTTTGCCTCTCAGCCCCCGCCCCAGAGCGAAGGATAGAGCCGCGCCGCGGTACACCCCACCGCGAAGATCGGTATCGGCGCGTAGAAGTACAGTTCCCCCTTCGAGCCTTCCGCCAGCGCCGCGATGGCGATGAAGGTTCGGATCTCGAAGCCGCCCTGCCCGGCCTCGGCATAGGTCTGTTCGTCGGTGTAGGCGAGCAGCGCCTCGCGCCGGTTCTCCAGCAGCCGCGCGAGGAACTCGCGGTCCCAGGCCTCGTTGATCT
>JADLDQ010000282.1 GCA_020846575.1 Burkholderiales bacterium | reverse complement strand
TCCTGCGCAGCTCGACCAGCTCGGCGAAGCTGTATTCCTTCAGCCGGAAGGGGTGCTTGCGCGCCCGGTCGGCCGCGACCCTGTCGGTCCACTGCTCGGCGCTGGTGCCGAGCTGCGGCCCGTGGGTGGTCCAGATGCCCAGCACGATCTTGGCCATGAGGCTCGTTCCGCTTGGTCCCGCGTCGGGGGCAGTCGGGAAGTTTATACACATCGGGCGCATCGCTGCCGCGTCGCGGCGGCGTCTCCTGTGCGTCCACCCGGCGCCCCCGTGCCCGCAGGGCCCGCAGGGCCCGGCGGCGCGGTGAATCCGCTCGTACTAAACTGTACACATCGAACGTACATATGCTTGGTTCGCCATGAAACCGGTGCAGATAACCGAGTTGAGACAGAAGCTTCCCCAGTACCTCGCACGGGTCCGCAGAGGCGAGCGACTGCTCGTGACCTCGCGCGGCAAGCCGGTCGCGGAGATCGCGCCGGTGCGCGCGTCCGCAGACACGGCGCAGAAGGCTCGGGAGCGCTTGCGCGGCAGCGTGGCGAGCTATGAGCGAGCGCTCGATCCCGCGTTCGAACCCGGGGAATGGGAGGCGGACCGGTGATCGTTCTCGACACCCACGTTCTCGTGTGGTGGGTGTCGGATCCCGCGCGGCTTTCAGCCAGGGCTCGCCGCGCCGTTCAAACGCAAGCGTCCTCGGGGGCGATCGTCGCGTCCGCCATCAGCCTGTTCGAGATCGCAACGCTGGTCCGGCGGGGCCGGCTCGTGCTCCGGGTGGCGCCCGGTGAGTGGTTCGACGCGCTGCTGTCGCTGCCGGAACTGCGCATCGAGCCGGTCGCGGCGCACATCGCCCGGCTGGCGGGATCCTTCGAGGCATCCATGCCGGGAGACCCCGCCGACCGGATCGTCGCGGCGACGGCGCTGACCCTGGAGGCGCAACTGGTCAGCGCCGACGAAAAGCTGCGCCGGGCGCCGCGACTGTCGACGATCTGGTGAATACGGACGCGGCTTGAACCTGCCGCGACTTACCCGGCTCCTCAGCGCCCGCCGCGCGACTCTCCCCGGAACGCGGCGGCGAAGCGCCCGCCCAGCGCCTTGAGTTTCGACAGGATCGCCCGCGCCGCCGCCGTCTCGCGCCCGGCGCGGGCCGCCTGGGTGCGCGCCAGTTCCGGGGACTGGCGCATGCGCGCGTAGCGGTCCATGGCCTCGTTCACCGACTGGTGCAACAGCGAGTAGTTGACAGGTTTCTTGAGGAACTTGTGGATGCGCGCCTCGTTGATCAGGCTGATGATCAGCTCCGCGTCGCTCGCCTCGGAGATCACCAACAGCTGAGTGGAGGGCGACTGCTTCTTCAGCACCTTGAGCAGCGCCGCCGGGTCGTCCCCGCCCTGGCTGTCGAGGTCGAACACCAGCACGCCCCCCTCGTCCGCGGACAGCAGGCGCAGCGTGTCGTCCAGGTGCGGTGCGTCCATCACCCGGTGACCGCCGCGCGCCATCTCGCGCGCCGCCCGGCCGACGGCCGGGTCGCCGAACACCAGCACCGAGGCGTCGGTGCGCGCCACCGGCCGCGCCCCGGCGGTGGCGGCCTCGATGGCGATGGCCACGTCGGCCGCCTCGTTCACCGTGGCCCTCAGGTCCTCGGTCTGCCAGGGCTTGTTGAGGAAGCGGAATACCTCTCCTTCGTTCACCGATCCGACGATCGCCGAGAGATCGGAATAGCCGGTGAGCAGGATGCGCACCGTGCTCGGGGCAACGGTTTTAGCCTCGCGCAGGAATTCGACCCCGGTCATGCCCGGCATGCGCTGGTCGCTGATGATCACGTGGAAGCGGCGCGCGCGGATACGTTCCAGCGCCAGGGCGCCGCTCGCGAGCGTCTCGACCTCGAAGGTCTCCCGCAGCACCAGCGCGAGCGCGTTGAGAACCCGCTCCTCGTCGTCCACGCACAGCACCGCGGGGCGGCGAACTCGGGGCGCGGGCGCCGCAGTGGATTTCCCAGAGGCGGCGCCGGGGCCGGCGGCTGCTGCCGCCGCGCCGGCCTCCGGTGCCGCCGCGGACTTCGCGCGCACCGCGCGCCGCAGCGCGCCGATGTTCCCGGCGAGCCGCGAGCCTGGCACCGCCGCCTGCCGGGGGGCCGCGTCGGCCGCGGCGCCGGACTCGTACGCGCGCTTCAGGTCCGCGAGGAACTCGCCGGCGCTCTGGTAGCGGTCTTGCGGGCGCTTGGCGAGCGCCTTGGCGAGCACCGCCTCGAGCGCCGCCGGCAGGCGCGGGTCGATCGAGGCGATGGGCGGCGCTTCCTCCTCGAGGATCTGGCGCATCAGGTGCATGCCCAGGCCGGTGAAGGGGCGCCTGCCGGCGAGCACTTCGTAGATCACCACCGCAGCGGCGTAGATGTCGGTGCGCTCGGTGGCCGGCTCGCCGTTGAACTGCTCGGGCGCCATGTAGTAGGGCGTGCCGAGCACGTCGCCCACCTGCGTGAAGCTGGAGCGGTCGATGCGGGCGATGCCGAAGTCGCTGATCTTGGCTGCGCCGGTGCTTGATACCAGCACGTTGGCGGGCTTGATGTCCCGGTGCACCACACCGTTGGCGTGCGAATACTCCAGCGCCTCGAGCAGTTGCGAGAGCACCGCGGGCAGGCTGTCCGGCTCCGGCCGCCAGCCGCCGATCAGCTGGTCGCGCAGCGACCCGCCGTCCACGCGCTCCATGACGATCCAGGCGTACTCGTCGTCCTCGCCGTACTCGTAGATCGAGACGATGTTCGGGTGATTGAGCGCGCCCGCCGCCTGCGCCTCGCGCTTGAAGCGGTTGAGCGTCCTCGTTGCCTGCGGTGACTCCAGTTCGGCGCGGCGCACCACCTTGATCGCCACCGGGCGCCGTATGACCGGGTCCACGGCTGCATACACGGTGGCCATGCCGCCGCGTCCGAGCTCGCGCTCGACCTGATACTTGCCGATTCTCTGGGGAGTCATGCGTCCCGGCCGGCGCGCTCGCAGAGCGTCGCTGTGAACTCAGGCGGCCGCTGCGGCGCGGGCCACCGGCAGCGTCACCCGGAAGCGGGTGCCTACGCCCACCTTGGATTCCACCTCGAGCCGCCCTCCGTGGCTCTGGACGATCTTGTAGGAGATCGACAGCCCCAGGCCCGTGCCCTTGCCCACCTCCTTGGTGGTGAAGAACGGGTCGAAGATCTTGGGCAGCGCCTCGGGGGCAATGCCGGCGCCGTTGTCGATCACTTCCACCCACACCTCCTCGCGGCCGTTGGCGCCGGTCTGAAGGATGATCATGCCCTCGCCGTCGCGCGTGGCCTGGGCGGCGTTGCTGATCAGGTTGAGCAGCACCTGGTTGATCTGCGACGGCGAGCAGGTGATGTGCGGCACCTTGCCGAACTCCTTGATCACCTTGCGCTTGCGCAGCACGTCGTGGGCGATGCGCAGCGTGCTCTCGATGCCCGCGTGCAGGTCGTAGTCCCCGGTCTTGCTGCGGTCCAGGCGGCTGAAATCGCGCAGGTTGGTGACGATGTCGGAGATCTGCTGGATGCCGTACAGGCCGTCCTTGACGGCGTTGCCGATCTCCTCGTCGGCGCGGCGCGCGCGCAGGCTCTCGATCAGGTCGCGCACCGCGCTGAACTGCGCCTCCAGCCGGGCCGCGTCCGGGTTCTCGTCGGACAGCAGGCCGAGCAGCGCGTCGGTCTCGGCGGCCAGGCGCGCGTTGTCGGCGATGCGCCCGCGCACCGCCTCCAGGCTCGCCTTGACGTAGGCGAGCGGCGTGTTCACTTCGTGGGCGATACCGGCGACCATGCGACCCAGCGACGACATCTTTTCGGTCTGGACCAGCAGGGCCTCGGACTCCTTCAGCTTGGCGAGCGCCTCGGACAGCTCGCGGGTGCGAAGCGCCACCCGCTGCTCCAGGGATTCGTTCGCCTCGCGCAATTGCCGGTTGATGCGGTCGATCTGCAGCCGGCTCGCGGCCAGACCGTACACCAGGTACCCCAGGACGACGACCAGGAACCCCGAGTAGTACAGCAGGAAGAACCGGTTCAGCTCGTTCTCGTCCAGCGACGCGCCGAGCGCGTTCTCCAGCGACCGGGTCACCAAGTCCAGACGCGGGCCGGTCGGCGCGAACCAGGCCTGCTCGAACAGGGCCTCGGACTCGCTGCGCTGCTCGATCATGCGGCGCGCGACCCGCAGGAAGGCGTCCATGCGCGGCCGCAGCGTGTCGGGGACGGGCGCGCTCGCCGCGACGGCGATGCGCGCGCGGACCTGCGCGGCGGCCTCGGCCGAGGGCTCGCTCGCGAAGTTCGCCACGCGCCGCGCGATATCGTCCAGCACGCCGGCGATGCCCGGCGCGGGCTCGGCGCCGGCCGCGAAGCTCTTCTCGCCCGCGATCCTGACCAGCAGTTGCCGCTCGGCGGAGAAGCCGTGGAAGGCGCGGGCGAACTCGTCGTACACGGCCGTGTAGCGTTCGACGAGCGCGCCCTTCTCGTCGAAGGCGCGTTTCAGTTCGGAAAGCTCGCTGCCCGGCACCCGGCTGGTGAACTCGAAGATCTGGGACTGGAGTCGAGCGTGGAGGGTCCCGGCGCCGCCCTGCACCGGCGCCACCGGGGCGGTCCCGACCCGGGGGGCGATACGCGCGCGGACCAGCCGGTCGTTCCAGCGGCGGTCCAGGGCGCGCAGTTCGTCGAGGGTGGCGAAGGCCCGGTTGGCGGCGCTGGGGTCGACCGCGCGGCTCTGGGTATAGAAATAGAACCACCCCCCGGCCAGCACGACAGCGACCAGGCCGTAGCTGAGGTTGCGCAGCAGCGTCCTTCGTTTCCAGGACTTCATGTGCCGGGTGTGCGCAGGCGGCCGTCTCAGCGGCACACCTTGAGTCGCACCGCGCAGTGCGGGCCGAAGCGGATGCTGGCGTCCGAGTCGACCAGGACCGCCTGGCCCTGCGGTAGCGCATCGCCGTCGACGAAGGTGCCATTGCGCGATCCCAGATCCCGCACCCACACGCCTTCGGCGCACACCGAGAGCACCGCGTGCCGGCGCGAAACGTGATGGTCGGCCTTCAGTTCCACCGCGTTCGGGCAGAAGCGCTGGTCCCGGCCGATGTTCAACTCGCCGCTGAACTCGGTGGTGCTGCCCGAGGCCCACTCGACGCAGGCGCTCGGGGCCGGCACTTCCGGGCCGGCGGGCGGCACCAGTTCCACCGGGCCGCTTTGGACCGGCGCCGCAGTCGCGGTCATCTTGGCGACACCGCGAACCAGGGCGCTTTCCCCGGTATCGGCCAGCTCCTTCAATTCTCCTGGCTGGAAGATGCGGGTCTCCACGAGAGCGGCAGCGGGAGGGGCCGCCGGCTCCCGTGCCGCCTGCGGGATCCTGCCGCCGTCCGGGGCGCCGGAAAAATCCAGTTCTCCCGAAGTATCACCGCCCATGACGATGCCTTCGGTGACGGGGACGATACTCGCTTCGGCCCACATTCCCGGGCGGACGCTGAAACCCTTGGCGAGCAACTGCGCCTCGACGGCGTGGATGAGGTTCTGCCCTTCCATGGGGAACTGAGCGGCGTTCCGATACGATTCGGCGAGGCGAACGTCCTCGCTCGAGCCCTCGAGCGCAAGTCCGAGGAAGCGCCGGAAGGAAATCCGGTCCTGGCAGGCTTCCAGCAGCGCCGCCTCACCCATGCCGTACCAGCGCGCGAGCAGCAGCATCTTCACCACCCCGGCGGGCACCTCGGCGTGCATGCGCGCGCCGATCGCGCCGATGAGCAGCGAGAACGGCCGCAGATCGATCAGGCGGTCGATCTGCGCCAGGAAGGGCTCCGCGGTCGGCTTTCCGGACATGTCCATGGGTCAGGCCTGCCGGGAGAGCTTATATCAGATTGCAGATCGGCCCGAGACGGGAAAAAGGGCCGGATTTCCCGGAACACCTCACCGCCATGCGGCGGGCTCGAGTCCGAAGGGTCGCGCCAGGGTGGCAGTTCCGAGGGCGAGCCTGGCGCGCAGCGACAGAGTGATCCATCGAGCGCCTTTCGCCGCGCGTCGCGGCCGCTTGTGCCCGCAGCCCACTTACTCCGGGTTCGTGGCCGGGCGACGGTTCGGCGTCCTCTGCGCTTCGGGGCAGTGAGCGAGGTCTTGCGCCGGCAGCGATAACGGCTTGCGCGAGACCTCCCCGTGTCGCTGTAGCAGGCCGGACACGAAGCCCGAGGGCGCCAGGGCGACCGAGCAGCGCGCCGCGCTCAGGGCTTCGGAAGTGCGCCCGAGCCTGTCCAGCGCGTCGGCCTGCAGCGCGTACAGGCGATAGGTGTCGGCGTAGTCCAGCCCGCCCAGGCGCCTGCCCTCCTCGACGGCGGCGAGCGCGCGCTCGGGCAGATCGAGCGCCAGCAGGCAGCCGGCGAGCACGACGCGGCTGCCCCAGTAGCCGGGCTGCAGCGCGAGGAGGGCCTCCGCCGCGCGCAGCGCCTGTGAGCGAACCGCCGGGTTGAGTCGGGCGATCTCCGAGAGAATCTCGGCCGTTCCGGACCGGGCGCGGGCGTCCAGGGGGTTGCGTGCGAGGATTGCCTGGAGGGCGCCGTATGCCTCCCACAGCGCGGCGCTTCGGGCGCCGGCCGGGCGTTGCAGGCCCGTGCCGGCATTGAAGAGCAGCTGCGCGCGTTCCTGGCGGTAGTCGGCCACGGCGGGGGACAACGCGATGGCGCGATCGAGCAACTCGCGTCCGCGCGCGAGCGAGCCGCCGGCAATGGCCGCGCGCGCCTGCGCCCAGAGCAGGGCGGCCTTCATCTCGCCGGCGACGGCAATGGTCCAGAGGGTCAGCGCGCCGCCGGCAACGAGCAGCGCCGCCGGCACGCGCCACACGATCGGCTGCGCGCGCGGCGCCGGCGCGGTTTTCGCCGCCCGGCCGCCCGCAGTCGCGCCGGCTGCGACCTCGCTTGCCGTTGCGCGCGATTCGCCGGCTGGCGGCCGGCGCGCCTCGCCGCGCTCGAGCGCGGCCAGCGCCACCGCCATGCCGGCGAGCATCCAGGTCAGGTGCACGTCCGCTACGGCGGCCACGCCGGCGCACTGCTCCAGGACGCGCGCCGTGAGGACGCCGAGCGAGGCCGCGGCGAGCGCGCCGGCCCAATCGGGCACCGCCCTGCCGGCGCCGCGGTGCAGCCCCAGCGCCGGGCGCAGCCGCAGCGCCAGGGTCCAGGCGATGGCGCCGAATAGACCCAGGTATGCCGCCACCCCGAGCGCGCCCAGCTCGATGGCTGTCTGCACGAAGAAGTTGTGCGCGCTGACGATCGCCACGGGCGTGGGCAGGAACCTGCCGCCCAGCGGATAGACCTGGGAGTACGTATCCGGTCCGTACCCGAGAACCGGCCGGAGCCATCGCAGGCGCAGTTCCGCAACCCCGTCCAGCCGCCCGGGTTCGAACCAGGGGGATTGCAGGAAGACCTGGGCGGCAGGCGCCCAGATGGCCCAGCGCTGGCTGAGCTTGCCCGTCAGTTCCGGCGCCACCGAGGCGAGCCGTTGCGCGAGCGCGTCCTG
>JADLDQ010000281.1 GCA_020846575.1 Burkholderiales bacterium | reverse complement strand
GTGGGGGCGGTGCGGTTTTCGCCCGAGGGCGCGCGCCTTGCCTACGTGTCCTTCGAGAACAAGAAGCCGGTGGTGTACGTGCATTCGCTCACCACCGGGCAGCGGCAGGTGGTGGCGACCTTCCGCGGTTCCAACAGCGCGCCCAACTGGTCGCCCGACGGCAGGCAGCTCGCCGTGGTGCTCTCGCGCGAGGGCGGCTCGCAGCTGTTCCGGGTGAACGACGACGGCTCCAACGTGCGCAGGCTGGCGCAGTCGAGCGCGATCGACACCGAGCCGTTCCATAGCGCCGACGGCAAGTTCATCTACTTCACCTCCGACCGGGGCGGCAGCCCGCAGATCTACCGCATGCCGGCCTCGGGCGGCAGCGCGCAGCGCATTACCTTCGAAGGGTCCTACAACGTCTCGCCGCGGATCAGCCCGGACGGCAAGCTGCTCACCTACGTGAGCCGCAACGCCGGTCGTTTCCAGGTCACGGTGATGGACCTCGCGAGCGGCCACAGCCAGGTGCTGACCGACACCCAGCGCGACGAGTCGCCCAGCTTCGCGCCGAACGGCCGTATGATTCTCTATGCGACGGACATCGGTACCCGCGGCGTGCTCGCGGCGGTCTCGGCCGACGGCCGTGTGCGCCAGCGGCTGTCGGTGCAGGCTGCCGACGTGCGCGAGCCCGCCTGGGGTCCGTTCGCGAAGCAGTGAGGGTGCGAAGCCGGGTGTTGACCAACTGAAAATCCCGCCGCAACAGACGGGAAAGCCGAAAGGAGACAGGCAATGAGAAGAATATTCGTGCTGCTGATCGCGTCGATGGTGTGGGGATGCGCGAGCGCTCCCGGGACGGACGATGCCGCACAGGCGGGCGTGGAAGACCGCACCCCCGGCGCCGGCGCCTCCGGTCCGCTGGTGACGCCGCTGCCGCCTTCGAAGCCGCAGGCCCAGAAGCCGATCACCGGGCAGGCGCCGGGCGCCGCGACCGCAACGGCGCCGCTGAGCCCCCTGAAGGACCCGGGCAACATCCTGTCCAAGCGGTCCATCTTCTACGACTACGACAGCGACGCCATCAAGGAGGAGTTCCGGCCCCTGATACAGGCGCACGCCAAGTACCTTGCCTCGAACGCCGGCGCGAAGATGCTGATCCAGGGCAACTGCGACGAGCGCGGCAGCCGCGAGTACAACATCGCGCTCGGGCAGCGCCGCGCCGAAGCGGTGAAACGCATGCTGGTGCTGCTCGGTGCGCGCGAGGCGCAGATCGAAGCGGTGAGCTTGGGCGAGGAGAAGCCGCGCTGCACCGACCAGACCGAGCAGTGCATGGCCCAGAACCGCCGCAGTGATCTGCTCTACGGCGGGGAGTTCTGATCGATGCGAAGCGCCTGGCTGCGGCTGGTCAGCCCGCTTGCGGGCGGCTTGCTGCTCGCGGCCTTGCTGCTCGCAGCCTCGAAGGCGGCCCTGTCCCAGGGGCTGTTCGACGACAACGAGGCGCGCCGGCGCATCGCCGTGCTGCGAGCCGACCTGGAGGCGAGCCAGAAGGCGGTGGCCGAGCGGCTTGCGCTGCTGGAAGAGGCGATCCAGGACAGGCGGGCGCTGATCGACCTGGCCACCCAGATCGACGCCCTGAAGCGGGAGCTTGCGACCATGCGGGGGCAGTCCGAGGAGATGGTCCATCAGGCGCAGACGATCGAGCGCCGCCAGCGGGACCTGTACGTGGACATCGACGCCCGGCTGCGCAAGATCGAGCAGAACCAGACCGAACTCACCCGCAGCCAGGGCGATCTCGCGCGTACCCAGGGCGATCTCGCACGCACCCAGGCGGACCTCGCCCAGGGACAGAGCCAGATCCAGGAGAAGCTCGCGCAGCCGGAGCGCGAGGCCGCACAGGAGAAGCAGGCCTACGAGTCGGCGCTCAACCAGTTCAAGGTCGGCAACTACCAGTCCTCCGTCGCCGCGTTCCAGACCTTCATGGTGAACTTCCCCAACAGCGCGCTGGTTCCGTCCGCGCAGTACTGGATCGGCAACGCCTACTATGCCATGCGCGACTACCGCACCGCCCTCTCCGCGCAGCAGAAGGTGATCGCCTCCTGGCCGGACAACCCGAAGGCCTCCGACGCCATGCTGAACATCGCCAGCTCCCAGGCGGAGATGGGCGATCCCAAGTCCGCGCGCGAGACGCTCAAGGCGCTGGTGACCAAGTACCCCCAGAGCCCCGCCGCGGAGCAGGCCAAGCAGCGGCTGGGCGGGCGGCGCTGAGGGCGGCGGCCCCCGCTCGCGTCGCGCGGCTCGACACCCGACATCCCGGCTGAGCGCCGGGCGCCGTCCAGCGCCCGGCGGGCGCGCGGCCGGCGGGACGCGAAGATCAGACCCGATCGATGACCGACTCCACGCAACTGGCGGCGCTGGTGGCCTGGGGCGCCTTCGCGCTCGGGTTCGTCTTCGGCCTGGTCGGCAACATGAGCAACTTCTGCACCATGGGCGCGGTGTCGGACGTGGTCAACATGGGCGACTGGAACCGCATGCGCATGTGGCTGCTCGCCATGGCGGTCGCAGTGCTGGGCACGGGTGCGCTGCAGGCGCTGGGCCTGGTCGACGTCGCGAAGACCATCTACACCGGACGCAACCTGCTGTGGCTCTCGCACGCCGCCGGTGGCCTCGCGTTCGGGGTCGGGATGACGCTCGCCTCCGGCTGCGGCGCCAAATCGCTCATCCGCGCCGGCGCCGGCAACCTGAAGTCGCTCGTGGTGCTGATCGTGATGGGCATCGCCGCCTACGCGACGCTGCGCGGCGTGCTGGGCGTATTTCGCGTCTGGGCCATCGACCCGGTTGCGATCCGCCTGGAGGCGAACCAGGATCTGCCCTCGCTCGCCTCGGCCGCGTTCGGCTGGAGCCGCGCGCAGGCGGCGGCGGTGCTCGCGGCGCTGGTGGGCTTCGGGCTGCTCGGCTTCGTCTTCGGCCGCAGGGAGTTCCTCACCTCGAGCAACCTCCTGGGCGGCATCGTCATCGGGCTCACCGTCACGGGCGGCTTCTACCTCTCGGGGCACGTCGGCTACCTGGCCGAGGACCCGGCGACCCTGGAAGAGCGCTTCGTCGCCACCAACACCGGCCGCATGGAGTCGCTCTCCTTCGTCGCGCCGCAAGCCTTCCTCCTCGAACTTCTCATGTTCTGGAGCGACAAGAGCCGCATCGTCACCTTCGGCATCGCGGCCATCCTCGGCATCTGCTGCGGCTCGCTCGCCTGGGCGCTCGCGACCCGGAGTTTCCGCCTGGAGAGCTTTCGCGACCCGCAGGACCTGCTCAACCACCTCGCCGGGGCCGTGCTGATGGGCTTCGGCGGCGTGCTCGCGCTGGGCTGCACCGTCGGGCAGGGCATTTCGGGCGTGTCGACCCTGGCGCTGGGATCGATCCTGACGTTCTTTTCCATCGTCGCGGGGGCGGCGGCGACGATGAAGGTGCAGTACTGGAGAATGTGAAGGCGCAATTCGATGGCGGTAATCGGACCCGCATAATAGAATCCGCGTCTTCGCGTGGGCCGTTAGCTCAGTTGGTAGAGCAGCGGACTTTTAATCCGTTGGTCGGCGGTTCGAGCCCGCCACGGCCTACCATATAATCAAGCGCTTACGTCATGGTCCTGATAGTCCGCAGGTAGCGCCTGCCGTGTCCGTTGCATTAGCGTTGCAGTATCGTGGGCGCTCTGCGCCGGGATCGGCTCGGGATCGATTGCGCGGCGTGCCTCCGTCGCCCGCATCAACGTCTCGCCCAGGCGACTTCCCGACTCCAAGGCTCCGGCTGCCGCCCGTACAGAGCTAGCCTCAGGTGCGTCGGCAAGCACGTCACCCGCGAATCGATCGAGAAGGCGTATCGGGATACGCCTCGGCCTTGACGCGACAAGCAAACGCCCCACGGTTGGCGCTCGGCGTTCTCGACCATCGCCCGGGACCATGGCTTCGACTGGGATGCGGTGGAACTGACCC
>JADLDQ010000280.1 GCA_020846575.1 Burkholderiales bacterium | reverse complement strand
CGCGCCAGCGCGCGACTGCCGCGGCGGCGCGAACGCGCGGCCGCAGCGGTGGCGCCAGCGCGCGGCCGCATCGGTGGCGCCAGCGCGCGGCCGCAGCGGCGGCAGGCGCGGGGGTGCGTGCAATAATCGCGCATGCTTGATGGCCGCGACACCGACCCGCCGATCGATCTCGTGTGCGGTCCGGGCGGCGCACTCGTCGCCTCGGCCGGCGCGCGCAGCACGGGCCCGCTCGAGCCGCCTGACCGCAGGAGCGCGTGATTGGAGCCCAGCCCGCCGCGAACGCTCGCCGAGCTGTTCCTCGGGTTCCTGTCGATCGGCGCGCGCGCCTTCGGCGGCGTGCTGCCCTGGGCGCACCGGCTGATGGTCGAGGAGCGGCGCTGGCTCGCGCCGGCGGAGTTCGCCGAGGTGATCGCGCTGTGCCAGTTCCTCCCGGGACCCAACGTGGGCAACGCCGCGGTCGTGCTCGGCCGGCGCTGGTTCGGCTGGCGCGGGGCGGTGGTCGCCTTCCTCGGCCTGATGGCGCTACCCCTGGTGTGGGTGTTCGCCCTGGCCGTGCTGTACGCCGGGGCCGGCGCCTATCCCCTGGTGAAGGCGCTCGTCGCCGGCGTCGGCGTCGCCGGCGGCGGACTGTTCATCGGTACCGCGATCAAGCTCGCCCGGCCGCTCGCCCGTCGTCCCTGGGGCCTCGCGCTCGCCGCCGCGTGCTTCGCGCTGCTCGCGCTCGCGCGCCTGTCGCTGTTCGCCGTGCTGCCGGTGGCGGCGCTGCTCGCGTGGTTCGCGGCCCGCAGGGGATGGCTGTGATCCTGTCCGAGATCGCGCTGTACTTCGCGCTCCTGTCGCTGGTCTCGGTGGGCGGCATCCCCGCGGTGATGCCCGAGATGCAGCGCATCGTGGTCGAGGTGCAAGGCTGGATGAGCGCCTCGACCTTCACCGGGTTCTATGCCCTCGCGCAGGCCGCACCGGGTCCCAACGTGCTGGTGTGCGCGCTGCTCGGCTGGAAGGTGGCCGGGATCACCGGAGGCCTGGTCGCGCTCGCGGCCTTCTGCGCGCCAGCCGCCGCGCTTGCCTGGTGGATCGGCGGTCTCTGGGACCGCATGCGCGAGGCGTCCTGGCGCACCACGCTGCAGCGCGCGCTGGTGCCGGTCACGGTGGGGTTCGTCGCCGCCGGCGGCTACGTGCTGGCGATGCCCGAGGGCCCGGACTGGCGCGGCGCCCTGATCGCATCGGCCAGCGCCGCGGCCCTGCTGGGTACCCGCGTCAATCCGCTCTGGATCCTGGGCGCGGGCGGCCTGGGCGGGGCGCTGCTCTACGCTTGACGGCTGCCGCAAAGGAGGCTTCCCGCTGGCAGGGCCGCACATCGTGGCGATGAAATCGATCGTGAACGACCGGGCGCGCATCGCGGCGCCGGGGAGCGCGCGCTGAAGCGACGGGCCGTGCGCCCGTTCAGGGCCGGCGCGGCGGCGCGGCGTCGGGGAATACGGGTCGCGCCTCCGGCCGCGGAATGGTCCACAGGTACAGCGGCCGCGAGCGGCCGCGAGCGCTCACGTGTACGGTCCGCTCCGGCTCCCAGGCGCCCATGGTGTGCCAGTGCGAAACCACGCGGGTGCCGGGCTTTAGTTCCTCCAGCAGCCGCGGCCGCAGGGCGAGATTCACTTCCGGCCAAAGGAACAGCATCACCGCGTCCGCATCCGCGATGCGCGTGGTGAACAGATCCTCGTTGCGGAACTCGATGCGCCCCGAGACGCCGGCCTTGGCGGCGTTGGCGCGCGCCTCGGCGATGCGCCTGGGGTCGATGTCCACGCACACACCGCGCGCCGCATAGTCGCGCACCGCCGCGATCACCACTCGGCCGTCCCCGCAGCCCAGGTCGTAGACCGTATTCCCGGGGGCGATGCGGCCGAGCTTGAGCATCTCGTTCACCACCGCGGGCGCCGCGGGTTCGTAGGGCACATCGGGTGCGCGCAGAGTCGGCGGGGGCCGGTTAGACGGCTCCTCGGCACAGCCGGCGCCGGCCGCGGCGAGCGCGGCGACGAGAATGCCTGCCAGCCAGCGCCTGCGGGCGGTGTTCATGGTCGGGTCACTTCTGCCGCGCGATCGCGACGTGCAGTGCACACGCCACCATCACCCGGCGCGGGGCGGTCTTCCTCTCGCCGGCATGCACAGGGTTTCCTCCCATTGCTGCGAAAGACTCGCATGACAGACCCGGGCGTGCGCTCAGGACTTCTTGGCGGCCTGCTCCTTGTAGACGGAGATCTTCTGCTGCAGCAGTTCGTCGATCAGCGAGAGCTGGAACTCGATGCATTCCTGGATCTCGGCGCTGAGGTGGTCCGAGAGCGCGGCGTCCAGCCCCGGCACGGTCCAGGTCGCGGTGTGCTCGCGCATCTTCTGCGCGAAGTCGCGGTAGGCCGGCAGCGCCTTTTCCCCGAAGCGCTCGCCGAACATGGACGCGTAGATGTTGGCGACCATGTATTCGATCGCGATCAGTTCGGCGCGGGTCTTGATGGGATCCTGTTCCATGTCGGGCGCTCCGGTGGCGCCGCTGCGGGCGCCGGGATTGCGGGAGACAGGATTTTCCTTTTCGCGCCGCAACAACGCAAATCATTGTCGTAGATCAAGGGCCGCTTCGGCGCCCTTCGTATATTGACGTGGAGGAGCTCGGGGAGGTTTCGACGATCATGGCGCTGAATCCACGGGGCAGCCATCCCGGCCGCAGGCAGGTCGAGTGTCTTGCCGAGGGATTCCGGATGCCCGATCACATCGGCTCGGTCGAGGAGTTCTACGCCAACGCGCTTGCCGTCGAACGCGAGGCCGCGGCGCGCTACGCCGAACTCGGCCGCCACATGGCCGAGCGCGGCGACGCGGAAGTGTCCTCGCTCTTCCTGCGG
Source organism: Burkholderiales bacterium (assembly GCA_020846575.1). Classification (GTDB taxonomy): domain Bacteria; phylum Pseudomonadota; class Gammaproteobacteria; order Burkholderiales; family SG8-39; genus JADLDQ01. The sequence continues at coordinate 396 of JADLDQ010000280.1, read as the reverse complement.
CTGTCGCTGAACGAGCGCGAACACGCGCAGCGCCTGGCGGTGAAGAGCGCCGGGCTCGAGCTGCCGCCGGTCAAGTCCGGCGAACACGCCTGGTTCGAGCAGGGCCCGCCCCTGCCGGAGGCGCACGACTTCGTGCTGCGCATGATGACCCCGCGCTTCGCGCTGGAAATGGCGCTCCAGGCCGAGCAGCGGGCGAAGGCCTACTTCGAGTCGGTGCTGGGCAGGCTCGACGACCCGGAACTGCTGGAGGTGGCGAAGGAATGCTGCGCGGACGAAGGCGAGCACATCGCCTGGGTGGAGAGCTTGCTCGAAACCCATCCGCCGGCGCCCGGGCCGGAAGACCTCGACTGAGAGCCTGTGAAAAAAACTTCGGCGCCTCATCGCTCATCGGACCCT
>JADLDQ010000279.1 GCA_020846575.1 Burkholderiales bacterium | reverse complement strand
TCGTGACACTGGTTGGAATCGTCCTGCTCATGCTGGAGCGGCCGTACCGGCGCGAGAAGGCCTGAGCCCGGCGCGCGCGGTGCGCCGGCTGTGACCGACTTACGGGTGCGCAGCCGCAGGCTCGGCCGCCGCGTGCGCCCCGGCCGCGCAGCCGTGAATCCTCTGGCGTGAAACGACAAGTGCGAAACGACAGGTTCGTTCAATGAGCACGTGGCTCGAAGGCCGGGTTGTCGGCCAGACCCGCTGGACCGAGCGCCTGCTCAGCCTGCAGGTGCAAGCGCCGTTCGGCCCGTTCGAGGCGGGCCAGTTCACGCGCCTCGCCCTCGATATCGGCGGCGAGCGCATGGCGCGCCCCTATTCGCTGGTGAACGCTCCGGCGACGGCGCCGCTGGAGTTCTACTACAACGTCGTGCCGCACGGCCCGCTCTCGCCGCGCCTGGCGGCGCTCCAGGCGGGCGACGGGGTCTATGTCGCACCCGACGCGGCGGGCTTCCTCGTGCTGCGCGAGGTGCCGCAGGCGCAGAACCTGTGGCTCATCTGCACCGGGACGGGCCTGGGGCCTTTCCTGTCCATCCTTCGCACCGCGGAGCCCTGGCGGCGCTTCCGGCGCGTGACGCTGGTGCACGCGACGCGCGTCGTGGCCGACCAGGCCTACCGCGGACTGATCGCCGCTCTCGCGGCTGAACGAGGCGCGCAGTTCGGTTTCGTCCCCATGCTGAGCCGGGAAGCCGCACCCGGCGCGCTCGCCGGGCGTTCGCCCGAAGCGATCCGCGACGGGCGCCTGGAGCGCGCGGCGCAGGCCGACCGGTCCGCGGCGTGCTCGCACGTCATGCTCTGCGGCAATCCAGACATGGTGAAGGAGGTCACGGCGGCGCTCGCCGAGCGCGGCATGCACAAGCACCGCCGGCGCGCGCCAGGGCACGTCACGGCGGAGACCTACTGGTGAGTCGCTCGCGGCGTATTCGAGCGCAGGACTTCAGCTCGCGGTTTTCGCACGGCCGCCGGACCTGCGCCGTCGAGGCGCCAGGGCGGCCGGCCTCATCCGCGGGCGCAGGCGCGTTCGGGCGCCGCCCGCGCGCCTGCTCGAGCGAGCGAGCGCCGCGTCGAATCGGCGGGCGTCTCCGCCCAGCGCCGCGCTCGCGCTGCGCGCCGCTTCCAGCACGATCCGCTCGAAGCGCTCGACGGCCCTGGCGTCGAAGCGGGTGACCGGCCCGCTGACCCCGAGCGCTCCGACCAGCTCGTGCGCGGCGTCGAACACCGGCGCGCCGACGCCGGCCATGTCGCGCGCAAGGGCGCCCGACGAGGTCGCGACCAGCCGCTCGCGAACGGCGGCGTAGCGCGGCGGGTGTGGTCTGGAGAATGCGGCAAGAATCACGCCGCCCGACCCGCGATCGAGCGGGAGCACGTCGCCGGCGCGAAAGTGGTCGCGCAACGGTTGCGGGGAATCGATGCGGTACAGGCACAGCCGCGTGTCGCCGTGCCGGATGTAGAAACTGGCGCTCTCGCCGGTGTCCTCGACCAGCTTGCGCATCACGGGCAGCAGCGCATCGGTGAGCATGAGCCCGGCCTGGAACAGGCGCCCGAGCCGCAGCGGCGCCGGACCGATGTAATAGTCGCCGTCAGCGCGCCTGGCAAGATAGCCCAGGCGTTCCAGCGTTTGCGCCAGGCGCAGGATGGTGCTCTTGTACAGGCCGGTGCGCTGCGCGAGCTCGCCCAGCGACAGAAACACGTCCTTGTCGCCGAACGCCTCCAGGAGCGAAAACGCGCGCTCGACCGCGGCGACCGTCTTGATATCGGCTTGCTCGTTCATCGGGTGCGGGAAGACTGCGCGGCCTGCTCGGACCGGGGTATGGTGCCAGGTGCGAGGGCGCGGCGCACGTCGGGTGCGTCGCGCGCGGCGTCGACCGCGCCGCGCGGGCCTGGGCCGAGCCGCGGCCGCTGCCTCGCGGCTTAAGGTTTGTCCTCTCCGGGCTGGCGGCCGGGCTCGAAGCCGCCGACCTCGTGGTAGGTGACGCGGCTTTCCTGTTCGAAGGCGCGCACCGCCGGGATCTGTCCTGGAAGGCCCAGCTCGCTCCAGCGCGCGGCCACCCGATCGTAGACCTCCTTGCGCAGCGTGGTGCGCTTGGAGAACACCGGCAGGTGGCGGTGCTCTTTGCAGGCGTTGATCAGCGCCTTGGAACCGTAGGGCCGCTTCTCCGGGGGATTCTGCGTCGGATCGAGCCAGGTGCTCCATGTGTTTCTGAGGATATCGATGTCCTCGATCGGGTTGCAGCGACTGGCCATCGCCCAGATCACCTGGTCCATGTCGCTCGGGTCGATGTCCTGGTCGACCGCGATGATCCACTTGGTGTAATAGGCGCCCCCGGGCACCTGCGCCGCAAGCGCCAGCGCCTGCGCGGCGTGGCCTGCGTGGCGCTGCTCCAGGCTGATGACCGTCATGCCGAATCCGCCGGCCGCCGCCGGGTGCGAATACACCCCGCAGATGCCCGGGATGCCCAGCTTGTCCAGGTCGTCCCAGATCTTGGCCGAGCGGATGACCGAGAAAAAGCCGCTCTGCTCGCACGAGGGGTAATCGGCCATCAATGCGTTGGTGAGGATAGGATTGGAGCGGTAGTGCACCGCGGTCACCTCCACCAGCGGGCAGCCCGCCTCGGGCCGGCCGTAGTAGCCGGGAAACTCCCCGAACGGTCCTTCGGCTTTCACCGAACCCGGCGCGATGACCCCCTCGATCACGAACTCGGCGTTCGCCGGAAGCAGCAGGTCGGTGGTGACGCCGCGCACCACCGGGATCGGCTCGCCCTTGATCCCGCCGGCGAACTCGTACTCCGAGACGTTCTTGGGGAAGGTCTGCGAGCCTACCAGCATGAACAGCGGATCGATTCCCCAGGCCGCCGCCACGTGGATCGGCTCGCCCTTCTGCCAGGCGCGCGTGATGTGCAGTCGAGCGTCCTTGCCCGGGGAGAGGTACAGCCCCACGTGGTTGCGGTCCTGCTGCATCATGCGGTAGGTGCCGATGTTCAGGTAGCCGCTGTCCGGGTCGCGCGTGATGACGGCGTCGCCCGTGCCCGCGTAGCGCCCGCCATCCAGCGGCCAGTGCCGCGGGATCGGCAATTGGTCCAGGTCGATGCGGCTGCCGGTGAGGGTGTGCTCGCACACCGGGGCCTGCGCGGGAGCCACCTCGCGCGGCGGCAGGCGGCGCTTGAGCTTGTCCTTGGTGCGGCGGATCAGCTCCACGGTCGGGGTCTCGGGCGGCTCCTCCAGGGTGAGCGCGATGCGCCGGATGCTCGGCCCCAGGATGTTCCACAGGTGACGCGCGCCGATCGGGCTCGATTCGAAGCCGCGCGCGCTCTCGAACAGCACCGCTGGCGAGGGCTGCTGCTTGGCCACCAGGTAGCCGATCGCGCTCATCTCCTCGTCGCGGTCCACCGGCTGCCCGATTCGCAACAGTTCGCCGATGCGATCGGCGCACTCCAGCCAGTCGCGCAGATCGCGCACAGGGGCGCTGCCGCGTTCGTCACCCGGGGTGTGCCGGCCTTGCTTCGACGTCTTGTCCATTCAGGCAATCTCCTTGGGTCGCGGATCGTTTCCGGCTGCCGGCGCTCAGGCAGGGCTGAGTCTGACGCGCACGCACAGGTCCAGGTTGAGGTTGACCGGGCTGCAGTGCTCCCAATCGATCTCGAGCAGATCGTTGAAAGCCACGCCCTTGCCGCTGGCGATCGGCATGCCGGGACTCCAGTGCCCGGCGCACGCCGCGATCGCCAGGCCTTCGGGGTGAATCGCCTGAGACAGCTTCAGCCGGCCTTTCACCCTGCGCCCGGTCCGAGTCTCGAGCCAGACCGGCTGAGCGTCGGTGAAACCCTTTGCCGCGGCCGAGCCGGCGTTGATCGTCACGGCGTAAGTATAGGGGTCCAGCTGCGCCGCCTCGTCCAGCCAGGGGTTCTGCAGGGTGTAGCTGTTGGTGTGCAGCGTGTCGCGGTAATAGAAGGCGTAGAAGTCGAACCCGGGCGCATGGTCGGCGTGCGAGCGGCAGGGCAGAAAATCGGGCAGCGGTTCGTAGAACTCCCGGGGGATCGCGAGCCCGCGGGGTTCCGTGATCGCGGCGATCTTGTCGCCGAGCGCGGGCAGGAATTCCCAGTAGACGGGCACGCGTACATCGACGAAGGCGCGCCAGTACACTTCCTCGGGTTTCTTGGGCCACTTGATCAGGCCGTTACGCTTGAACCATTCAAGGCCGTGGGCGGCGCCGAAGTTGCTCTTGAGGTCCGCGTCGCAGATCTGCGCGTAGCTGTACTTGCGCTCGCCTTCCAGGCGGTAGGGCGGCTCCAGCTTCAGCGCTGCGTTGAACGCGGCGTTGAGCTCGGCGCGGAACCCCGCCCGGTCCGCCAGCTCCAGCAGCACGTCGGCGAACGCTCGCTGTTCGCCGCACGGCGGGACGATCGGCTGCCGCAGCGGCCAGCACCACTCGCCCAGCCCTCCGGGCAGGCTGAAGATGAACGGGAAGTTCGGCCGCGAGTCGAGCGACTGCAGGTAGTTGCAGTCGGGCAGGACGATATCGGCGAACGCGGAGGTCTCCGTCTCGTAGACGTCGATCGAGACCATGAACGGGTAGGCCGCCAGCGCCTTCGCGACCGCGTCCCGGTTGGCGACGGCGAGCAGCGGGTTGGCCCCCAGGTTGATCAGCACCTCGGGACGGTACGGCAGTTCGAGCCGCTGCCACATCTGCTCGCGGTCCAGCGAATCCATGAACGGTGAATTCACGCTCAGGGGAAACAGGTCCTGCAGGCCCATGTTCTGCGGCAGCCGCGGCTGCGACGGTGGATACGGGTAGTGGTAGCCCATCCACATGCCGACCACCATCAGCCCGTCGGCATCCGGCTCGGGTACGTAGCGCAGGCGGCCGGTGTCCGGGTGGCCGTCGCAGGCGGGGTTGAAACCCAGGCAGCCGCCCACCACGTCGCACGCGCCCACCAGCTCGTTGAGCAGGTCGACAGCGAGGAAGTTGTACAGCGAATTCCGGTGACCCTGGGATCCGCGGAACGCGATCGCGGCCACCGGCCGGTACGGTAGCGTCACCCCGTCGATGACGATGGTGCTGCCGATGCGCGCTTCGCGCGCGAACTCCGTGGCCAGGCGGCGCACCGTGGCTGCCGGGACCGTGCTCGCGTGCTGCGCCCACTCGGGGGTGAACCTGCGCAGGTGGTCCTTGAGCTTCTGAAAGGCCGGCTGGCAGGGCACTCCCGCGGCTTCGAAATCTCCCAGCAGCGCCATGTCGGCGGCGGCCGCATCGCTGAACGGCCGCGCCGTTGCGCTGCGGTTGTCCCAGACCAGCGGCTTGCCGGTGGCGGGGTCGCGCACGTAGCGCTGGTCCGGGCCGATCAGGTAAGGCGCGTTGGTCTTCGCCCGCAGGTACGGTGCGTCGAAGGCCTCCAGTTCGTTGACGATGACGTTGGCCATGCCCAGCGCCAGAGCCGCGTCGGTGCCCACCCGCAACGGCACCCATTCGCCCGCCTTGGCCGAAGCCCCGCTGCCGAACGGATCGACAACGACCATGCGCATGCCGCGTACCCGCGCGTCCGCGGCCAGGGCCATGTTCGAGTTCGACGCATGGCCCGCGCCGTGCCCCTTGGACGCGCCGAAGTAGATGGCGTAGTTGCAGTACTTGAAATCCGGAACGACGGACCATGAGGCGTGCATGACGCCGCTGATCAGGTGCGCGCCGTTCCCGCAATGCAGGCCGCCCCCGGAAGTGGAGAAATTGACGGTGCCGAAGGCGGATCCGAACGCCCAGAACGGCACGCGGCTCGCCGTCAGCGTGGTGGTGCGTTGAATGCAGAGCTTGCGCGGATCCTCGGCGCGCACCCGCTTGAGGACCGTCGCGATTTCCTCCAGGGCCTCGTCCCAGCCGATCGCCTTCCAACGCGGATCCTCGTCGAGCCCCTTCCTGGGGTTGGTGCGGCGAAGCGGCCGGGTGAGACGGTTCGGATCGTAGTGCGACATCAGACCGCTCACGCCCTTGGCGCAGAGGCGGCCTTTGCCGACGGCGCTCTGCGGATTGCCCTCGATCTTCACCACCACGCCATCGACCCGGTGCGCCAGGATCGAGCAGCTGCCATAGCACAGCGCGCAGGACGAGGCCACCCAGGCGTCGTCCTGCGCCGGGCTCGCCGGGTCTTGGGTCGCGTTGCGGGTTTCGGTTTCGCTCACGGGCACGTTGCGCCCTCCTGCGCAGCGGGCCGATTGGGCCCGCACCAGCGGACTATACAACGAATGATACGGCAAACACAAAAAATAGAACACGTTCTATTTTCTCTTGACAAGCGTCCGTGGCGCGACTACAGTGATTTCGCGAGAGGCGCCGCAAGCGGCCTGTGCAAGGCGCGGGCGCCCGCTCCGGAACGTGTGGAGATCAGCGGTGCGAGACTACCGATCGCCGTGGATGAACGAGGAACTCGACGCGCTGCGGGACACCGCGCGGCGTTTCTTCGAGACGGAAGTCGCCGCGCACGCGCAGCGCTGGCTCGAGCAGGGGCACATCGACCGCGAGGTCTGGCTCAAGGCCGGCGAGCTGGGGCTGCTGTGCATCGCGGTTCCCGAGGAGTTCGGCGGACCTGGCGGCACCTTCGCCCACGAGGCGGTCGTCATGGAGGAACAGGCGCGAGTAGCCGACACCGCGTTTCCCTACGTGCCCGGAAGCGTCGGCGGGCCGTACATGTTGCTCAGGAATGCGACCCGGGAGCAGTCCCTGCGGTGGATGCCCAGGCTGGCGCGCGGCGAGCACGTGATCGCGCTGTGCGTGACCGAGCCGGGCGCGGGCAGCGACGTGAAGAACATCCGCTCGCGGGCGCGGCGCGAGGGCGACGAATACGTGATCAACGGCAGCAAGACCTTCGTCACCATGGGCAGCCAGGCGGACCTCGCCATGGTGGCGGCGCGCACCGGCGGTCCGGGTCGCGACGGCCTGTCGATGTTCCTGGTCGAGACCCGAGGCGCGCCGGGCTTCCGCGTCGGGCGCCGCCTGGACAAGATCGGGCAGTCGGCGATCGACACGCACGAGGTGTTTCTCGATGAGCTGCGCGTGCCGGCGGAGAATCTGCTGGGAGGCGTGGAGGGGCGGGCGTTCGCCGGTGCGATGAGCGGTTTTCATCGCGAGCGCATCGCGATCGCGCTCACCGCGATCGCGACCGCCGAGCGGGCCGTGGAGCTGGCGGTGGACTACGCCAAGCAGCGGGCCATGTTCGGCCAGACGCTCTGGGATTTCCAGAATACGCGCTTCAGGCTCGCCGAGTGCGCGACCGAGGCGCGCATCGGGCGCGTGTTCGTCGACGACCTGATCGTGCGACACCTGCGGGGAGAGGAGATCGACGCGGCGACCAGCGCCATGGCCAAGTGGTGGTCCACCCAGAAGCAGTGCCAGATCATCGACGAGTGCCTGCAGTTCTTCGGCGGCAACGGCTACATG
>JADLDQ010000278.1 GCA_020846575.1 Burkholderiales bacterium | reverse complement strand
GCCACCCGAGCCACCGCTGCCGCCGCCGCCACCACCGCCGCCCGCACCGCCCCCGCCCGTGCCGCCCGCGCCGCCGCCCGATATCTCCTCTCCGGTGACATCGTTGCGACCGCCGATACCCGGCAGGCCGTTGAACCCGTTCGACCCGGCGTTTCCGGGACGGCTCGACCCCGTCCAGCCCTGGCCGCCGTTGCCGCCGCCGCCGCCACCACCGCCGCCGCCCGGGCCGCCGGACGGACCGAGGCCGCCCGCGCCACCGGCGCCCGCTCCGCCGCCCGCGCCGCCGGCACCACCGCCGGCGGCGTTGTTGAGGCCACCGCCGCCAGCCTGTCCCGCGCCGCCTGCCGCACCGTTCGACCCGCCGGCGCCCGTGCCACCGGCACCGCCCTGTCCTCCAGGCGCACCCGGCGGGCCGGAGAAGAATCCCGGCACGCCGCCAGCGCCGCCACCCCCGCCACCACCGGGGAATCCGCCCACCGGCACACCGCCGTACATGAAGAAGCCGCCGCTGCCGCCCGCGCCCGGCGCCCCGCCCCCATTGGGCGAGCCGCCGCCCGCACCCGCCGTCGCACCGACCGCAGACACGTCGAACACCGCCCCGGGTGCCACGTGGACGTCGTTGCCGACGACGATGGACAGCACGTTGGCGCCGACGATCCGGATCGTATCGGCCGGGATCGTCAGATCACCCAGGACGTAGATCGTCGTCAGGAACTGACCTTCGAGGGCGATCGCGAAGTAGTCCGTGCCGTAGAAGGCCATGGGATCGCCGTCGCCGTCGCCGAGGACCATGCCGGTGTCGGTGTCGATCGTGACCAGCCGGCCGCCTGCATCGAACGCCACGCCGGGCCTTTGCAGCCCCTCGTTGAACAGCGTCAGACCATCGACGACCGCCGTGGTATCCCGGCTGCTCACCTCGTAGGTGACGGCGTCGCTGCGCGCCGGGCCCGAGATCCAGGTGACCCAGACCTCGTAATCGCCTTCCTCGAGGTTGCTGAACGTCCAGCGCGCCCGGTCGCTGCTCGACAGCCCGAAGCGGAACAGGTAGTCGTTCTCGAAAGCCGAGGCGACCGGCGCGAGGTTGCTCTGCCATTCACCCGAGAGCAGGAACCCCGGGTCGCCGTCGTCGATGACGCGCCGGCCGAGGAGTTCCTCGATATTGCGGATGCGGTTGTCGTCCAGCCGCACCACCTGCAGCGCGTCCAGGTGCGCCAGCGGCTGGATGTCCGCGATGTTGTTGCCTTTGAGCGAGAGCATCTGCAGGTCGTCCTGGCCGACCAGCGGCACGAGAACCTCGATCGGCTCGCGCGCGCCCCAGGGCAGCAGGGCGCTCCCGGGCACCGTGACGTTGGGGCCGTCCGGGGTGTCGTGGATCAGCGTCACGGGTTGACCGTAGCTGTAGAGCTCGACGCTGTGCCAGCCGTGCGTCAACTGGATCGGCTGAGCGTGCGTGACGTTGCCGGACGGGCCGGTGGAGAACACCCACTGACCGTCGACCAGGAGGTCGCTGTAGTAGGCGGTGCTCACCGAGAAGGCGACCATCCCCGGCTGGTCGATGTACACCTTGCCGTAGCGCATCCAACCATCGTCGGTGAGACCCCGCGGCCCGGCGTAATCGAGGCTCAGGAACTGAAGGCGGTGGGTGTTCCCGTCCTCGTCACGCCACTCCAGCTCCGGCACCTGGGGAAGGATCGCGGCGACGCCGGTGCCGTCGAAGGACAGGCGCTCCAGCCGGGTCAGGAACTCGAGCGGCTCGAGGTCGGTGAGCGGGCTGAAATCGAGCAGCAGGTTCTCGAGATTGCGCGCTCCGATCGCGAAGTCGCGGGTCTCGAACTGCGCCGAACGGCCCGGCACCAGCGCGCCCAGTTCGCCGTCGACGATCGCGTTCGCGGCGAGGTTGAGCGTGGTGAGGTTGATCGCGTACTCCAGCCCGGAGAGCCTTACGATGCCCCGCCCCGAGGCGTCGAGCACGATCAGCTCGGCGAGGTCGCTCGCCGGGAGGCGCTCGCGGAAGTTCTCGCCGTGGCTCAGCGCGCGGTCGGTGCGCGCACTGCCGCCGGGCACGTGGATCAGGTACTGGCCCGGGATGTAGGACTGCGTCACCGGGATGCCGAACGCCCGGGCGATCGCCACCCGCAGCCCCGGATCCTCGATAGCGATGAAGGCATCGACCGGCGGACCCTCGGGCGGCAGGATGCTCAGCTCGCTCGACGCGACCGCGGTCAGGGTCTCGCCTGCGGGCGCGTCGAAATCGCGCAGCTCGACGCGCTCTCCGGCGAAGTCGTCGCGCCCGCTGTCTCCCCAGAGGCGATCCAGGGCCTGGCTGCCGACCACGAGGTCGTCGCCGTCGCCGCCGTGGATGCGGTCGCGGTCGGTAACCGGGTGCGAATAACCCTGCTTGGGCGCGTCGATCTCGATCCGGAACGGCACGTCCTGGGTCGACTCACCGCTCGGATCGTAGACGCGCAGGTAGTAGCTGCCGGACTCGATGGCGCGGATATCCAGCGTCGAGGATCCGGACTTCACGATCGTGCCGTCGGCGGCGTACAGGTCGGCGACCAGGGCCGGCGCAGTCGATTGCACGTCCAGCCCGGTCTGCCCGCTGCGCCCGGGACCGGCCAGCTCGAGCGTCACCGGGAACTGGCCCAGGGGCGCCTCGATGCGCACCGTGAGCCGCGTGTCGCCGCGCGCGAGCGCCGCCCGGACCGCCGCGGTGATGTCGACCGGCAGGGGCTCCGCGCCGATCTGCACCTGAACCGTCAGCAGCGTTTCCCCGATCAGGTCGGCGGCACCGGCGCGGTCGTCGCCTTCCTCTCGCAGCACGTGC
>JADLDQ010000493.1 GCA_020846575.1 Burkholderiales bacterium | reverse complement strand
GGTGGAAGCGGCGGTGGATCTTCTTCCAGATCACCGCCGAAAGCACCACCACGACCGGCATCGGCGCCAGCAGCATCAGGCCCAGCAGCGGATTCATCCACAAAAGCATCGCGATCACGCCGATCACCATCAGCACGTTAATGACGGTGTACTGGATGCCTTCGACCAGGAATCCCTGCATCTGCCGCGCGTCGTTGTTGACGCGGGACATCAGCGCGCCGGTCTGCTGCTTGTTGAAGTAGCTCAGGCTCAGGCGCTGCAGGTGCTCGAAGGCCTGGCCCTGGATGCTGTTGGTGACGTGGCAGCCGACCCAGATGCCCAGACGCCCGCGCCAGATTCCGATCCCGTAGTTCACGAACATCAGGAGGCCCATCAGCGCGATCAACGGCAGGAGCATCCCGGCGTTCTGCGGTTTGCCGATCACGTCGTCGACCAGGATGCGCACGATCTGCGGTTCGACCAGGTGCAGGGCCGTCCCGGAGAGCATCAGGACGGCCATCAGCAGGATCTTGGCGCGGAAAGGCTTGGCGAAGCCCATCACGCGGCGGATGGTGGAGCCGCGCTTGACGCAGAATGGGCAGACCTTGGTGTTCTTCGGGTACAGCCGCAGGCACGACGGGCAGGTCAACTCACGCTGCTTCGTGAGCAGTTCCTTGAACTCGAGCGGCCCGGCGGGCGTCTTGGTTTCGGAAGGTGCCGTGGCGGCGGCGGTACCCTCTTCTTTCTGCTTGTCCTTATCGTCCTTCTTCTGTGGCGCGACGTGGCGCTGGATGCGCTGCGCGACCTCGCCGAAGAGCGGCGCGTGGCCGGCGTCGTAGCGCAGAACTTCCTGCGGCTTGCCGGCGACGTTGACGACCAGCACGCCGCCGCCGGTGACCTTTTGCGTGGAAGCGCCCTTCACGTCGTCCAGGCGCGCCGTCCAGTGGGCACTGGGCGCGTGGCCGTTTCGCGAGACGACCGCCAGACGTCCGTCTCCGACTGCCAGCCAACTCTCGCCGTAGCGGCCGTCGGGCAGGACGCGGCTGTCTACGCACAGCACGCAGCCCTCGGGCTTGAAGCCCTGCGCTTCGAGGGCCTGCGCGATATCCGCGGGGACCGGCCGGATGCTTACGGCCGACCAGCCGGTCTGTTTTCCGTCGTTCATGCAGCCTCAGGCCTTCGCTGCGAAGGCATAAAGTGGGCGGTGTGCTCGATTGCTGGGGGACGCGCCGCCTAAGCGCAAAGTTTTTTCGATCTCGCCACCATACCCTACGGAACATTGTAAAGTCAAGAAAGGCACGGAAAAAGCCCCACCCGTGCAAAAAGCGCGGGCGGGGCGCGACAGGCCTGCTTTCAAGCGGGGATCAGCGGTACAACGGCAGATAGCGGTAGTAGACTTCCAGGCAGAGCGCGCCCATGGCGGTAGAGTACACGCGGCCGGCCGTGGGGCCCCAGCCCGCAGAGTAATCCCACGAGCCGTCCAGATCCGTCACGCTGCCGTCCAGCGCGCCGCCCTTGTGCTGGTTGGGAATCAGCGCAGTCTTCAGCGCCTCGTTCCAGTCCTTCCAGTTGCCGCCGCCGGTCTGGAAGAGCCCCAGCGTGCCGTAGTACCAGTGGTAGAAGTCCTGCGGCGGGCCGCTGACGCCGGCGTTGGGGTCCCACTTCGGCAGGTTCTTGCAGATCATGTCCGCCTGGTTCTGCGTC
>JADLDQ010000277.1 GCA_020846575.1 Burkholderiales bacterium | reverse complement strand
CGAGCGGCGCGACGTTCCTGCGCAAACGCGCGGCGAACGGCGGCTGGATGCGCAATCGTCCACAGGAGGCGAGCGCGTCGCTGGCGGCGTTCGGCGCTGCGCGCAAGGCGGAGCGGGATTCTCTCGCCGTCGCCTCGATCCTGGGTTGCCGGCGGGCGGCCGGCGCACGGGGGAGATAACAGGAACAGCGAGTGCCGCCGGCACTGCCCCGGAGCCTTGAAGCAGGCGGCGCGAGCTTTTCGCGCCGCCGCTCCTGCCTATGCCGGTACGTCAGGATCGATCTGTCGCTCGATCCAGGAGATCTGGTCCTTCAACAGGAGCTTGCGCTTCTTCATGCGCTGCAATGCGATCTGGTCGTGAAGGGGGTCGTCGGCGAGTCTCTGGATCGCGGTCTCGAGGTCGCGGTGCTCGACGATGAGTTCGCGCCGCCGGATCTCGTACGCCCCCCTGAGCTGTTGGCCGTCGGTCATCTCCATCGGCTTGGCCTCCTTTTCAGAGCGTCCTAGCGAAAGTCCGAAAGACGGGTCCGGCTGGACCGGGTCTTTCCCTGAGATGTGGGATCCGAAAGCGAAGCGCGACATTCCCGAATGCACCCCGACTCCGAACGCCCTGAGGCTTATTTTGATCTTTTCGCGGCGGAATGGTAGGCCCAGACGTAGAGGGCCGCTCCTGCCAGCGCCATCGGCAGCGACAGCCACTGCCCCATGGACATGCCAAGGGCGAGAATCCCCAGAAAATCATCCGGTTCCCTGAAATACTCGACGGCAAAGCGCAGCACCCCGTAGCCCGCCAGGAAGGCGGCGCAGACGGCCCCCGGCGGCCGCTCGCGCGCCGAGTAGATCCAGAGCATGACAAACAGCAGGAGCCCTTCCAGCCCGAACTGGTAGAGCTGGGAGGGGTGCCGGGGTTCGGGGCCTGCGCCGCGGAACACCATCGCCCAGGGTACGTCGCTCACCCGACCCCAGAGCTCTGCGTTGATGAAGTTACCCAGGCGCCCGGCGGCGAGGCCGCAGGGAACGAGGGGGGCGACGAAGTCCGCGACGCGCAGGAACCCGATGCCGTGCCGGCGGCACACGAGCCACATGGCGGCGACCACGCCGAGCAGCCCGCCGTGGAAGGACATGCCGCCCTGCCAGACCATGAACACTTCCAGCGGGTGCTCCAGGTAGAACCCGGGTTTGTAGAACAGGACGTAGCCCAGGCGCCCGCCTGCCACCACACCCAGCACCCCCCAGAACAGGAGCTCGTCGACCAGGGCATAGGAAGCGCCGCGCCACGCATCGCGGCGCGCGCGGTAGCGGGCCAGGAAAAAGAACAGGCCGAAGCCCGCGAGGTACATGAGGCCGTACCAGCGCACGGCCAGCGGTCCGATGGAGACCGCCACCGGATCGAAATCGGGATGAATCAGCACGGCGCGTCGAGAGGAACTGGGTCGAGGCGCAAGGCGCGCGCGACCGGTGGACGATACACCATGCCGCCGGCCGCCGCGAGCCGCGACGCCCGCCGCATGGATCACCGGCGAAGCGAAGAAGAACGACGGCGCAAGGCCCGCGCCGCGCCGCGTCGTGCGCGGCCGCCTCGAGCACGGCTGCTAGAATTCGGCCCTCGGCTCGCGCCGCCAGCCGCTCCTGCAGCGTCCGGCGCGGGCGTTCTCTGCGATCCGCTTCCGGGAATCCTCATGGCAGACAACCCCCGCTCCAGGCTCGTCACCCAGGGCGTCGCTCGCTCGCCCAACCGCGCCATGCTGCGCGCCGTCGGCTTCGGCGACGGCGATTTCGAAAAACCGATCGTCGGCATCGGCAACGGCCACTCCAACATGAACCCCTGCAATGCCGGCATCCAGCCGCTGGTGGACCGGGCGATGTCGGCGCTGCGCGCGGCCGGCGCGATGCCGCAGGTGTTCGGTTTCCCGACAGTGACCGACGGCATCGGCATGGGTACCGAGGCGATGAAGTATTCGCTGGTTTCGCGCGAGGTGATCGCCGACGCCGTGGAGACCGCGGTGAACGGCCAGGCAATGGACGGCGTACTGTGCGTCGGCGGCTGCGACAAGAACATGCCGGGCAGTATGATCGCCATGGCGCGCATGAACGTACCCGGCATGTTCGAGTACGCCGGGACGATCAAGCCGGGTCACTGGAAGGAAAAGCACGATCTCACCGTGGTGAGCGTGTTCGAGGCGGTCGGCGCCTACTCCGCGGGCAAGATGAGCGACGAGGACTTCATCGGCATCGAGAAGAACGCCTGCCCCACGGTGGGCGCCTGCGGCGGGATGTACACCGCGAACACCATGTCCTCGTCGTTCGAGGCGCTGGGGATGAGCCTGCTCGGCTCCTCGCAGCTCGCCTCTCCAGACCCGGAGAAGGCCGACTCCGCGGCCGACGCCGCCCGGGTGCTGGTGGCGGCGATCCGCAGGAACATCCGGCCGCGCGACATCATCACGCGCAAGTCCCTGGAGAACGCGGTCGCGGTGGTCATGGCCACCGGCGGTTCGACCAACGCGGTGCTGCATTACCTGGCGATCGCTTCCGCCGCCGAGGTCGAATGGACCATCGACGATTTCGAGCGCATCCGCCAGAAGGTGCCGGTGCTGTGCAACCTGAAGCCTTCCGGGCCGTACGTGGCGACCGAGTTTCACCAGGCGGGCGGCGTGCCGCAGGTGCTGAAGATTCTGCTGGAGCATGGCGTCCTGCACGGCGAGTGCTTGACCGTCACCGGCAGGAGCCTCGGCGACGAGCTGGAGAGGTTGAAGATCCCCTCGCGGCCGCGCGCCGGCCAGGACGTGATCCGTCCCTGGGAGAACCCGGTCTATGCGCACGGGCACCTGGCCATCCTGCGCGGCAACCTGTCGCCCGAGGGCTGCGTCGCCAAGATCACCGGCTTGAAGCAGACCTCGATCACCGGGCCGGCGCGAGTGTTCGATTCCGAGCCGCAGTGCATGGAGGCGATCCTCGCGCGCAGGATCGCACCGGGCGACGTGATCGTGATCCGCTACGAGGGTCCGCGGGGCGGGCCGGGCATGCAGGAGATGCTTGCGCCCACCTCGGCGATCATCGGCCAGGGGCTGGGTGACTCGGTGGGCCTGATCACCGACGGGCGCTTCTCCGGCGGCACCTGGGGCATGGTGGTCGGCCATGTGGCGCCGGAAGCCTACGAGGGCGGCCCGATCGCTCTGGTACGGGAGGGCGATTCCATCACCATCGACGCGCAAGCGCGCCTCATCCAGCTCAACGTGCCGGAGGCCGAGCTTGCAAGGCGGCGCGCGGCCTGGAAGCAGCCCGCGCCGCGTTACACCCGCGGCCTGCTCGCCAAGTACATGCGGCTGGTGTCCACGGCGAGCAAGGGAGCGGTGACAGACTCGGCGTCGTAGGCGAGCAATCGCCGCGCACAGCAAAGCGCATGCCGAACCGCCTCGCCCGGGAAACCAGCCCGTACCTTCGCCAGCACGCCGGCAACCCGGTGGACTGGTACCCCTGGGGCGCGGAAGCGCTCGAGCGCGCGCGCCGGGAGGACCGGCCGATCCTGCTTTCCATCGGCTACTCGGCATGTCACTGGTGCCACGTCATGGCGCACGAGTCGTTCGAGGACGAGGCGGTCGCCGCGGTGATGAACCGCCTGTTCGTCAACATCAAGGTAGACCGCGAGGAGCGCCCCGATCTGGACCAGATCTATCAGATCGCGCACCAGTTGTTCTCCCGTCGCCCCGGCGGATGGCCGCTCACCGTGTTCATGTCGCCCGAGCAGGTGCCGTTCTTCGTGGGAACCTATTTCCCGAAAGAGCCGCGCTTCAAGCTGCCGGGTTTCGCCGAGCTTTGCGAGCGCGCGGGCGAGGCGTGGCGGCAGCGTCGCGGCGACATCGCCGGCCAGAAGGCGGCGCTTGCCGAGGCGTTCGCGCGTCTTGCCCCGCCACGCGGGAGCGACCGCGCACTTCCGGACGAGGGGCCGCTCGCCGCCGCGCTCGCGGGGCTGAAAGAAGGCTACGACCCCGTGCACGGCGGTTTCGGCTCGGCCCCCAAGTTCCCGCACCCGGCCGAGCTCGAGTTCTGCCTGCGCCGCGGGACGATCGAAGGCGACGCGGCGGCGCGGCAGGTGGCGCTCCACACGCTGGAGCGCATGGCGCTCGGCGGCATCTTCGACCAGCTCGGCGGCGGGTTCGCGCGCTACAGCGTGGATGCCGGCTGGACCGTGCCGCACTTCGAGAAGATGCTGCACGACAACGGCGCCTTGCTCGGGCTCTACGCCGAGGCCTGGCGCGCGAGCGGGAATCCGCTGTTCCGCTGGATCGCCGAGCAGACCGCGGACTGGCTGGTGCGCGAGATGCAGTCGCCCGAAGGCGGCTACTACTCGAGCGTCGACGCCGACTCCGAGGGCGAGGAGGGTCGCTACTACCTCTGGGACCGCGAAGAGATACGCCGCCTCGTGCCGCCGCAGGAGTACGCGCTCGCCGAACTGCACTGGGGGCTGGAGGCGCCGCCCAACTTCGAAGGGCGCCTGTGGCACCTCAACGTGCGTGTGCCGCGCGAGGCGCTCCCCGCCCGGATCGGACTCACCGAGGATGCCTGCGCGTTGCGGCTCGCGTCGCTGCGCTCACGGCTCCTCGCGGTGCGCGCACGTCGCGAGCGACCCGCCACCGATACCAAGGTGCTCACGGCGTGGAACGCGCTGGCGATCGCCGGCATGGCGCGGGCTGCAAGCACCTTCGGCCGGCCCGAGTGGCTCGCGAGCGCACGCCGCGCGTTCGATTTCCTGCGCGCATCGATGTGGCGCGAGGGCAGGCTGCTCGCCTCCTGGATGGACGGCCGGGCGCAGCACAACGCCTACCTCGATGACTACGCCTACCTGCTTGCCGCCTCGCTCGAGCTGGCGCAGGCGCAATTCGATCCGGCGGCGATCGACTTCGCGCGCGCCCTCGCCGAGGCTCTCATCGAGCGCTTCGAGGACCGGGAAAACGGCGGCTTCTACTTCACCAGCCACGACCACGAGGCGCTGCTGGCGCGGCTCAAACTGAACCACGACGGCCCCACGCCCTCGGGAAACGGCGTGGCGGTGCTCGCGCTGCTGCGACTGTCGTGGATCGGCGACACTCCCCGCTTCGCACGGGCTGCGGAGCGCGCGCTCGAGTGCTTCGCCCCGGCGCTCGCGGACGCGCCGGCGGCGAACGTATCGCTCCTGGCAGCGCTTGAAGAGCGGCTGCGACCGCCGCGCATCGTCGTGCTGCGCGGCCCGCAAGGTTCCCTGGACGAATGGCGGGAGCGCGTCGCGAGGACATACCTGCCCCGGACACTGCTTTTTTCCATCCCCAACGACGCGCGCGGACTGCCCCCCGCGCTCGGCAAGCCGGCGAGCGACAACGTCAATGCCTGGGTCTGCGAAGGGGTAGCCTGCCTTGCGCCGATCGACTCGCTCGAGCAGCTCGCGATCGTTCTTTCCTCGAAAGGTCAAAAGGTCTAGGATGCAAGCCTTTCGTCAGACATCGACAGTGGGAGTCGCAATGAAGACATCGGTCACGCTCGCGGCGGCGCTCGCCGCGCTGGCGCTCGCGTCCGCGGCGCAGGCGCAGGACGCCTCGAAGCTCGCCCAGACCAAGGGCTGCCTTGCCTGCCACCAGAACGACAAGAAGCTGATTGGACCCTCCTACAAGGAAGTCAACGCCAAGTACGGCAAGCAGAAGGACGCGGCGGCGGTCATCGCCAAGTCCATCCGCGCCGGCAGCAAAGGCAAGTGGGGCAATCAGGTTCCGATGCCTCCCAATACCGGCGTGAACGAGGCCGAGGCGCAGACCCTCGCGAAGTGGATTCTCACCATCAAGTAGCACCGTCGAACCCGCACCCCGGGCGCGGGGCGGGAGCGCGAAAGAAACCGGCGCGAGCCGGTTTTTTTTTGCGCCCGCATCCCTGCGCGCCGCGCCCCGAGCGAAAGCAGCGGGCGGGCGCATTGACAAGCTTTCCGGCGCCTTCGCATAATCGGCGCGCGTTTCTCACCGGAGACTATCGTGACGCGCAGTCGTCACGTCGGTACAGGCACGGTGGCAGTGGCGGCGAGACTGGTGCTGTCGGGCTGCAGCGAGGAGAAAAAGCCGGTGGCGCAGGCCGCCGACCTCGAGATCCGGATCGGGCACGTGGCGCCGCTCACCGGCAGCATCGCCCACCTGGGCAAGGACAACGAGCAGGGCGCGCTGCTGGCGATCCAGGAGGCGAACGCGACCAGAATCACGATCGGCGGCAGACCGGCCCGCTTCGTACTGGTGCCCGAAGACGACCAGGCCGACCCGAAGACCGGCACCACGGTCGCGCAGAAGCTGGTGGACTCGAAGGTGGCGGGCGTGGTCGGTCACCTCAACTCGGGCACGTCGATCCCTGCCTCCGCGGTGTACAACGGCGCCGGTATCCCGATGATCTCGGGGTCCGCCACCAATCCGCAGCTCACCGAGCAGGGATTCAAGGCCGTGTTCCGCGTGGTCGGGCGCGACGACCAGCAGGGGCCGGCCATCGCGAGCTATCTCGCGGCGAGCGCCAGGCCCAAGCTGGTGGCCATCATCGACGACGCCACCGCCTACGGCGAGGGGCTCGCGAACGAGGTCGAGAAGACGCTGAAGGCCGCCCACGTGCAGGTGCTGCCGCGCGAGAAGGGCGACGACAGGCGCAGCGACTGGAAGGCGGTGCTCACCAAGATCAAGGGGCGCCGCCCGGACGCGGTGTTCTATGGCGGCATGGACGCGACCGGCGGGCCGCTGCTCAAGCAGGCGCGCGAGCTTGCCATCAAGTCGGTGTTCGCCTTCGGCGACGGCGCCTGCACCGACAAGATGCAGGAACTCGCAGGCGAGGCCGCCGACGGCCTCCTGTGCTCGCAGGCGGGCATCCCGCCGGCCGCGGCGTCGAAGAAGTTCCTCGACGCCTACAAGGCGAGGTTCAAGGCGGATCCCATCCTGTACGCGCCGTTCACCTACGACGCGACGCTTCTCCTGGTCGAGGCGATCCGCAAGGCGGACTCGCCCGACCCGGCGAAGTACCTCCCGGTGCTGCAGAAGATCGAGTACGCCGGCGCGACCGGGCGCATTTCCTTCGACGACAAGGGCGATCGCAAGGACGCGGAGATGACCATCTTCACCATGAAGGGCGGAAAGCTCGCGCCGATCGCGATCATCAAGCAGGGCCAGACGATCAAGTTCGAGGACTTCATGGCGCAGGCCGGCGCCGCGGCGCCGGCGCCCGCCGCGCAAGCGCCCGCGGCCGCGGGGGACGGGAAGAAGTAAGCGACCACCGTGTTAGGGCACGGCACCTTCGGGTGCCGTTGCTTTTTGTGAGCGCCGCAGGCGTGCTAGCCTAGACCCGCCTCCGGGCAATCGAACACCGTGGACATCTTCCTGCAGCAGATCATCAACGGCGTCACCCTGGGGGCGGTGTACGCCGTGGTGGCGCTGGGCTACACCATGGTCTACGGCATCATCCAGCTGATCAACTTCGCCCACGGCGAGCTGGTGATGATCGGCGCCCTGGTGGCCTACTCGGTGCTGCAGATCCTGGACCCGGGCGGCCTGCCCCCTGCCGCCCGCCTGCCGCTCGCGCTCGTCGCCGCCGCGGCGACCTGCATGACGCTCGGCTGGCTCATGGAGCGTCTGGCCTACCGGCCGCTGCGGGGGGCGCCGCGCCTTGCGCCGCTCATCACCGCCATCGGCGTGTCCATTCTGCTGCAGCACCTGGCGCTGATGATCTGGGGCCGTAGCCCGATCTCGTTCCCGGCGCTCGTCGCGAGCGAGACCTACGTGGTCGCGGGCGCGGCCATCACCAACGTGCAGATCGGCATCCTCGCGACCTCGACAGCGCTCATGGCAGGTCTCGCGCTCCTGATCTACGGCAGCCGGCTCGGAACCGCGATGCGCGCGACCGCGCAGGACCCCGCGGTCGCCGGTCTCATGGGCATCGACGCCGATCGCATCGTCGCGCTGACCTTCCTGATCGGCGCGGCGCTCGCCGCCGTGGCCGGCGTCATGGTGGCCGGTTACTACGGTATCGCGCACTACACCATGGGCGCGCCCCTGGGCCTCAAGGCGTTCTGCGCGGCGGTGCTGGGGGGCATCGGCAATGTGCCCGGCGCGATGCTCGGCGGCCTGGTCCTCGGCGTCGTCGAGGCGCTGGGCGCGGGCTACATCGGCGACCTGACCGGCAACGTGTTCGGGTCCAACTACCAGGACGTGTTCGCCTTCATCGTGCTGATCCTGGTGCTGGTGCTGCGTCCCTCGGGACTGCTCGGCGAGCGCGTGGGAGACCGCGCGTGAGGCCGCGCGCGGCGCTGCGGCGGGACTCGAGGCTGCTCGCCGCCGGCATCGTGCTCACCGCCGTGGCGCTCGCGGCGCTGCCGTTCGCGCTCGCCGGAATCGGCACGGCCTGGGTGCGCATCACCAACCTCGCCATCCTGTTCGCGCTGCTGGCGCTCGGGCTGAACATCGTGGTGGGCTTCGCCGGTCTGCTGGACCTGGGCTACATCGCCTTCTACGCCGTCGGCGCCTACGCCTACGCGCTGCTCGCCTCGCCCCAGTTCGGCATTCACTGGCCCTTCTGGGTGACCCTGCCCATCGGCGCCCTGGTCGCCGCGGTGTTCGGCGTGCTGCTCGGCGCGCCGACGCTGAAGCTGCGCGGCGATTACCTCGCGATCGTGACGCTCGGTTTCGGCGAGATCGTGCGCATTTTCCTCAACAACCTCGGCTCGCCGGTCAACATCACCAACGGCCCGCGCGGCATCGCGCGCATCGACGGCTTGCGGATCGGGGAGTTCGATTTCTCGTCCGCCGATACCCTGTTCGGCCTGGTCGTCAGCGGACCGATCAAGTACTACTACCTGCTGCTCGCGGCGCTGGTCGCGGTGATCTTCGTGAGCGTGCGCCTGCAGAACTCCCGCGTCGGCCGCGCCTGGGAAGCGGTGCGCGAGGACGAGATCGCGGCGCGCGCCGCGGGGATCGACACCACGCGCGTCAAGCTGCTCGCGTTCGCCATGGGCGCCTCCTTCGGCGGCGTCGCCGGGGGCATGTTCGCCGCCATCCAGGGGTTCATCAGCCCGGAGAGCTTCGTGCTGGTGGAATCGATCATGGTGCTCTCGATGGTGGTGCTGGGCGGCATGGGGAACGTGGGCGGCGTGGTGCTGGGGGCGCTGCTGCTGTCGTTCGTGCCCGAGGTGCTGCGCTTCACGGTGGGTCCGATGCAAAGGCAGCTGTTCGGGCGGATGATCGTCGAGCCCGAGGTGATCCGGATGCTGCTCTTCGGGCTGGCGCTGGTGCTGATCATGACGCTTCGTCCGGGCGGCCTGTGGCCTTCGGCGGTCCGCCGCCGCGAACTCTCGCTGCGCGGCGGCGCGAGCGGCCCGCTGCGCTGAATGCGCCCGCGGCGGGATTCGCAGGAGGAGCGCCGGTGGCGGGCGGCAGCGCGACGGGCCGAGGCGAACGAGCGGCCGTGCCGACCGGCGCGAACAGCCGTCGCCGCCGCGGGTGCGCGAACTGCCCGGCACGCCGCAGGCTCGGAATGAACCTGGCGCGCAGCGACAAGGCAGTCCCATGATCCGGGACGACAGGGGCCGGGACGACGCTCCGGCCCTCGGCGCCGCCCGCTCCCCCGCGGATGCGCGGGTTCTCCTGCGCGCCCTCGGCATAAGCAAGAAATTCGGCGGGGTTCGGGCGCTGGAGGGACTCAGCTTCTCCATCCGCCGCGGGGAAATCTACGGCCTGATAGGACCCAACGGCGCCGGCAAGACCACGCTTTTCAACCTGCTCACCGGGATCGATGCGCCCGACGCGGGAACGTTCGAGTTCGACGGCCGGCCGCTCGCGGGGGCGCGGCCGCACCAGGTGGCGCGCGCCGGCATCGCGCGCACGTTCCAGAACATCCGCCTGTTCGCCAACCTGTCGGTGCTGGAGAACGTGATGATCGGACGCCACGCGCGCTCGCGCGCCGGGGTGCTCGGCGCGATCCTGCGCGACCGCGCGACCCGAGCGGAGGAAGCACACATCGAGCAGCGTGCGCTCGCGCTCCTGGAGTTCACCGGGATCGCCGCGCGCGCAAACGACGCGGCAGGCACCCTTTCCTACGGCGAGCAGCGCCGGCTGGAAATCGCGCGCGCGCTCGCCTCCGAGCCGCTGCTGCTGTGCCTGGACGAGCCGGCCGCCGGCATGAATGCCGCCGAGGGCCTGGCGCTCAAGGCGTTGATCGAATCGGTCCGGGCGCAGGGCGTCACGGCGCTGCTCATCGAGCACGACATGCGTCTGGTGATGAGCGTGTGCGACCGAGTGCTGGTGCTCGACCAGGGTGAGCGCATTGCCGAGGGCACCCCGCGCGAGGTGCGCAGCGACCCGGCGGTGATCGCCGCCTACCTCGGGACCGACCCCGATGCAGGGGCGTCGCGAGCCGGCACGGGCTGAGGCAGGTCCGCGCCCAGCCATGGAGCCGAAGCTCGACCTCCCCGCACTGCTCGAGGTGGGCGGCCTGGAAGTGCGCTACGGCGGGATCCGTGCGGTCAGGGGCATCGATCTGCGCGTCGGGGAGCGCGAACTCGTCTGCCTGATCGGCGCCAACGGCGCCGGCAAGTCCAGCACCCTTCGCGCCATCGCGGGACTGTCCAGGGACACGGGCGGCTCGCTGCGCTATGCGGGCAGGGACATCGCGCGCCTGCGGGCCTTCGAGCGCGCGCGCCTGGGACTCGCGCTGGTGCCGGAAGGGCGCGGCGTGTTCTCGCGACTCACCGTGGAGGAAAACCTCGCCATGGGCGCCTATGCGCGAAGCCGCGCCGCGGCGCGACCCGTCCGCGAGCGGGTGCTCGCGCTCTTTCCCAGGCTCGCGCAGCGGCGCGGCCAGACCGCCGGCACCCTGTCCGGCGGCGAACAGCAGATGCTCGCCATCGCCCGCGCGCTGATGAGCGGTCCGAGACTCCTGCTCCTCGACGAACCCGGCATGGGACTCGCGCCGCTGATAGTGCAGCGCATCTTCGAGGTGATACGCATGGTGAACCGCGAAGGCGTGGCGGTGCTGCTGGTGGAGCAGAACGCGCGCGCGGCGCTGCGCCTTGCTTCCCGAGCCTACGTGATGGAAAGCGGCTCCATCGTCCTCGCGGGCGAGGCGCGATCGCTGCTGGACGATCCGAAGGTCCGCTCGGCGTACCTGGGCGAATCGGGCTGAGGGAAGAGGAGCGAGGGGCTGCTCGCCCCTCGCGCACCCTCGACTTCAGGGAAAGCTGCGCTTTCTTCTGGTCGTGAGGAGCGAGGGG
>JADLDQ010000276.1 GCA_020846575.1 Burkholderiales bacterium | reverse complement strand
TGTACCCCCGAAAGTCGGTTTCTGCGCTACCGCGGGATTCCTGCAAACGGCTGGTACGACAAGGAGTTGCGGATAGTATGCCAAACCTTAGTAATTTATTCAACTTTTGTTCCCTGAGGAGGCGGGCGGCGCTCAGGCGGCAGCCCCGCACGCACGGTTCTGCCTGCCATGCGCTCGTCCCAGGCGCTGAGCATGCCGCGCAGGATGTTGACCTCCGCTCCTTCCAGACCCGCGCGTCCGAACAGGCGGCGCAACCGCTCCATGAGCCGTTTGGGCTTGCCGGAGTCGAGAAAGCCGGTCTCGCGCAGGCTGCTTTCCAGGTGTGCGTAGAGACGCTCGAGTTCCCCGGCGGTGGCAAGGCCCGGCGCCTGCGCCTCGACGGGCGGGTTCTCTGCGCTGCAGGCAAACGCCGCGATGCGCAATTCATAGGCGGCGATCTGGACCGCGGCCGCGAGGTTCAGCGAGCCGTGAACCGGGTCGGACGGTATCTGCGCCAGTCGATGGCACTTGAGCACGTCCGCATTCGTCAGCCCCGCCGTCTCGTTGCCGAACACCAGCGCCACCTGCGCGCCGCGCGCAACCGAACTCGCTTCGACACAGGCAGCGCGCACGTCGATCGGCCGGTACGAGAGTTCGCGGCTGCGCGCGCTGAATGCGATGGCGAGCGACGTGCCGAGGAGCGCTTCGTCGAGGCTGGCGCACAGGCGCGCACATGCGAGCACGTCGCCCGCGCCGGCCGCAAGGGCCCGAGCCTCCCGATCGGGCGGGCGTCGCGGCGCAACCAGCGTGAGGCGAGTCAATCCCATCGCCTTCATGGCGCGCGCCGCGGCGCCCATGTTGCCGGGGTGCGACGGGCGGTGAAGAACCACCTGCACGCGGCAGCCGATTCCGGGGAGATCGCCGGGACTCATACTATAGAATCGCGCTTCGACAGCCATACCGGAGCGCATCGGCGCCCCGCTGCGCGTCGCCGCAAACCGCCGCGTTCCGGGCCAGGCGGAATTCCTCCAGGCGATCAGAGCCGGCCCGCGGCGATCCCAAGCGCATTCATACCAGGTTCGAGGGAAATCCCATGCACCCGCTGCTCACCATCGCGGTGAAGGCCGCCCGGCGCGCGGGGACCATCATCGCTCGCGCCTCGCGCGACATCGACGCGCTGGCGGTCTCGCGCAAGCGCCCGAACGACTTCGTCACCGAGGTGGATAAGGCGGCGGAAGCGGCCGCGATCGACATCATCCGCCGCTCCCACGCGGACCACGCGATCTTAGCAGAGGAGTCCGGCAGCCACGGCCCGGACTCGGAGTTCACCTGGATCATCGATCCGCTGGATGGCACCACCAATTTCATCCACGGCTTTCCCCAGTACGCGGTCTCGATCGCGGTCAAGCACAAGAGCATCCTCGCGCACGCGGTGATCTACGATCCGACCCGCGACGAGCTGTTCACCGCAAGCCGCGGGCACGGCGCCTACCTGAACGACCGGCGCATGCGCGTGTCGCGCCGCAGCCGCTTCCAGGATGCCCTGATAGGCACCGGCTTTCAGTTCCGCGAGCCCGCCGGGATGCAGGAGCACCTCGCCTTGACGGCCGATCTGCTGCCGCGCGTCTCCGGCATACGCCGGGCCGGCGCGGCGGCGCTCGATCTCGCATACGTCGCCTGCGGCCGCCTGGACGGGTTCTGGGAGTCGGGCCTGAAACCCTGGGACATGGCTGCCGGGGCACTGCTCGTCCAGGAGGCCGGCGGCCTGGTGAGCGACTTCAGCGGCGAATCCGAGTATCTCGCCGAGGGCTGCATCGTCGGCGGAAATCCAAAGGTGTTCGCGCAGTTGCTCCAGGTGATCTCGCGGGGGGTGCGCGCCCGATGAGTCCGAAGGACCGCCCCGAGGGCGAATTCCTTGGCGCGCAGCCGCAAGCCGGTCCGTTCAGGCCGCCGGGCCGTCCCGGGGGCGAATCACCCGGTGCGCGGCGGCGGGACGACCGAATGAGTCCGGAGAGCCGCCCCGGGCAGGGCAGGACGAATGCGAACCCGGTGCGAAGCGAGACGGACCGATGAGCTTGTTCGCGCGGCTGGCGTCCTCGTTCGGTATCGCGACCGCGGAAGAACCCGCGGCCGCCCTGGAGCAGGCGATCGCCCTGCTGGAGGGCGCGAATGCGCAGGCCGCGGCCGCGATCTGCGCGCAGGTTCTCGCGCGCCGGCCACACCACGCGCCGGCGCTGCACCTGGCGGGACTGGCGGCGCTCGCTCTTGGCGATGCGCCGCTCGCCCTTGCGCGCATCCGCGCGGCGATCGCGGCGCAGCCGGATTCAGGCCTGTACCATTTCAACGAAGGCAACGCGCGCGTGGCGCTGGAGGATACCCGGGGCGCCGCGGCCTGCTTCGGGCGGGCCGTGGCGCTCGAACCAGCGCGGGCGGCCGCCTGGTTCAACCTCGGCGAGGCCGAGTTCCGGCTGGATCACCCGGCCTCGGCGTGCGAGGCGCTGCGCCGCGCGCTCGAGCTTGCGCCCGGTGAGGATGCGATCGCCCTGGCGCTCGGGCGCAGCCTCATCGCCGCCGCCTCGCGCGGCGAACTGCCGGCGCAGGCGTACGCACAGGCCGTGCAGCTCATCGAACCGCGCTGGGCGCTCGCGCCGGATCCAGGGCAAGCGCATCTCGCGCTCGCCTACGCGCTGCAGGAATCCGGCGAGCTGACCCGCGCCGCCTCGCACTACGAGGCGATACTCTCCACGTCGCCGGACGAAGAGCACGCCCACAACAACCTCGCCAACTGCTACAACCTGCTCGCGCGGCGCGACGAGGCGGCGCGACACTACCGCGAAGTGCTGCGCCTTGCGCCGGGCAACGCACTGGCGGCGTCGGCCCTCGCATCGGCGGTGAACTACGACGCCGCGGCGACTCCCGCGGAGGTGCTGGCGGCGCACCGCGACTGGGCGCAGCGCTTCGCCGCCGTGGAACGCTTTCCCGCGCCGCCTGCCCGGACCGCGGACCCGGACCGCAGGCTGCGCATCGGCTATGTGTCGCCGGATCTGCGGCGGCACCTGGTGGCGTCGATGCTCGCACCGGTCATCGACCGGCACGAGCGCGGCCGGTTCGAGGTGTTCTGCTATTACAACTACCCATCCGCGGACGCGGTGACCGAACGCCTACGGCGCTCGGCCGATGCCTGGCGCGACATCGCCGCTCAGGACGACGAGGCCGTGGCGCGGCGGGTGCGCGAGGACGCCATCGACATCCTGGTCGATCTCGCCGGCCACACCTCCTACGGGCGCCTGCGCGTCTTCGCGAGAAAACCCGCCCCTGTCCAGGTGAGCTGGCTCGGCTACTTCAATACCACCGGCCTGGAGGCGATCGACGCCTTCGTCTCCGACCCGCACTCCTCACCGCCGGGACAGGAGCGCTGGTTCACCGAGGAACTGGTGCGACTGCCGCACACCCGCTTCGTGTTCGAGCCGAACGCGGACTATCCCGAGGTCGGCCCGTCGCCAGCCCTCGCGCGCGGCCAGGTGAGCTTCGGTTGCTTCAACAACGCCGCCAAGCTGAACGCGCGCGTGCTCGCCCTGTGGGCGCGCCTGCTGCAGATGCTGCCGCAGGCGCGCCTGGTCCTGCAGACGCGCGCGCTCTCGGACGCCGACAACCGCGAGCGGTTCCGAACCCTCGCGCGCGCCGCCGGACTGCCCGATGCCCGCCTGGAGCTGCGGCCGTTCGCACCGCTCGCGGAGGCGTTTCGCGCCTACCACGAGATCGACATCGCGCTCGACCCGTTTCCCTTCTGCGGCGGCATGACCAGCTTCGATGCGCTCTGGATGGGAGTGCCCGTGGTCACGCTCGCGGGCGAGATGATTCCGGGCCGGCAGACCGCCTCGATGCTCCACAACCTGGGCGCGACCGACTGGATCGCGGCCGACGAGGCGTCCTACCTGGAGATCGCGCTGCGCCTGGCGCAGGACAGCGGCCGGCTCGCCGCCGTTCGCGCGGGGCTGCGCGAGCGCGTCCGCGCCTCGCCGCTGTGCGATTACGAGCGCTTCACGCGCGCGCTGGAATGCTCACTGCTCGCGCTGTGGCGCCGCCGGTGCGCGCGGGTGATGGCGCAGCCGCGGGCGTGAGCGCATTGCGACGCGGCCACGCCCCGGAATCGCGCAAACCGCCGCCGGCGCGCTGATTCCCATGCCGCAGAGCTTGGATCACGGTACGACTCGCGAATGCTCGAACGCCTCATCCGGGAGTTGTTGAGCGCGCGCCGCGGCAGCGGCATCCGCAGGGCCCGCGCGCTCTACGAGGCCGGGCGCGACACTGCCGCGGAGCGCGCCTGCGAGGCGCTCATCGCACGCGGACAGTCGCTGGCGGACGCACACTTCCTGAAAGGACTCATCGCGCGGCGCGCGGGCCGCGCGCACGAGGCGATCGCCGCGCTGCGGCTCGCGGTCGAGCATGCCCCGCGCGCGCCCGCCTGCGTCCTGATGCTGGGCGAGCTGCTGTTCTGGGAGGAGGGGCCGGCCGCGGCGCTTGCCTGCTTCGAGCGGGGCGTGGCGCTGGCCGAGGGCGGCCCGATGCACGCCGATGCGCTCGCCGACCTGGGGCGCACGCTGGCCGCGCTCGCCCGCGGCGACGAGGCGCGGCGCACCTTCAGCCGCGCGCTGGAGATCGCCCCGGACCACCTCGGGGCGCTGCGCGCCTTCGCGGACCTCCTGCACCAGGAGTCCGACGCCGAGGCGGCCAGAAGCGTGGCCGCACGCGGCATCGCCTCCAGCGGCGATACCGCGGCGCGGCTGCGCCGCGCGCTGATGCTACCGGCGATCGCGGCCTCGAACGACGAGATTCACCAGGTGCGCGAGCGCTTCGAGCGCGAGATGGACGAGCTGCTCGCCGAGCGTATCGAGACGCTGCCCGACCCGGAGTCGAGCGTGGGGATGACCGCCTTCTATCTCGCCTATCACGGGCTGGACGAGCGACGGCTCATGGAGAAGCTCGGGCGGGTGCTGCGCAAGTGCTACGCGGGCGCCTCGGCGGCTCCCCGATTCGACGCTCGCCGGCGCGGGCGCAGGCGCCGGGTGGCGTTCGTTTCGGCGCACTTCAATACCCATTCGATCGGGCGCACCACGATCGGCTGGATCCGCGACCTGCCGCGCGCGGATTTCGAGGTCTGGGTATTCGCCGTCGCGCCGCGCCCCGGCGACCCGCTGGCCGCCTCGATCGCGCGCGCCGCCGACCACTACGTCGCGCTGCCTCCGAGACTGGACATCGCGCGCGCGGCCATCGCGCAATCCGAGCCTGAGTTCCTGGTGTTCGCCGATCTGGGCATGCACCCGCTCACCTACTACCTTGCCTACTGGCGGCTCGCTCCGGTTCAGCTGGTGGCCTGGGGTCATCCGGTCACCAGCGGCATCGACAGCGTGGACCACTTCATTTCCTCCGAGACGCTCGAGCCGCCGGGCAGCGAAAGCGAGTACAGCGAGCGGCTGCTGCGCCTGAAGGGATACTTCATGCCGCGCTATGCGCGCCCCTGCGCGCCGCCGGGCGCGCCCGATCGCGCGGCGCTCGGCCTGCCGGCGCACGCGCACCTGTACGGGTGCCCGCAGACCCTTTTCAAGCTGCACCCGGATTTCGACGCGGTGTTCGCGGCGATCCTGGAACGCGACCCGGCGGCGCGGATCGTGCTGATCGAGGCGCGCAGGGCCTGGGCGCAGCGCCTGCTCGCGCGGCTCGCGCCGCGCCTGGGCGAGTCGCTCGCGCGCGTGGTGCTGCTGCCGCAGCAGCGCACGCCGACGGGCCTCAACCTGGTGTCGTGCATGGACGTGCTGCTCGATCCGGTCCATTTCGGCGGGAACAACTCAAGCGTCGAGGGGCTCGCACTGGGCGTCCCGGTGGTCACGCTGCCCGCGCCGCGGCTGCGGGGCCGTTTCACCTTGGGGCACTACCTGGAGCTGGGCGAGATGGGCTGCGTGGCGCAGTCCGCACAGGCATACATCGACCTGGCGCTGCGCCTGGGCACCGACGCCGAGGCGCGCCGGGAAGCGAGCGAGCGCATCCTGGCAGGCTGTGACCGCCTGTTCGATCGGCCGGACGCGGGCCCGGCCCTGGGGGAGGCGCTGCTGGCGCTGCCCGGTGCGCGGGACTGATGCGCTCTGGCAGCGCCCCGGGCAGCCGCGGGTCAGCGTCCGGGCAGCAGCGGCTCCTGCCCGTCGTGCAACTGCTGGTCGAACACGCACAGCGTGATCGCGGTCGAGGCGTAGCTGGCGATCAGCGCCACGATGTTCAGCAGCCCCGGCTCACCGAAGGCGTCGAGCGCTCGCGCGTAGGTCTGCGCGCTCACCTTGTGGTCGCCGATCGCCTCGCGCGCGAGCGCGACGATCGCCGCCTCGGATGGCTCGACGCCGGCAAGCGGGCCGCGGTGACGGATGGCATCGATCGTCCCTGCGGGAATGCCCTTGTCGCGGGCGACGGGTTCGTGCATGGCCCACTCGATCTGGCTGTCCATCTCGCGGGCGGTGGCCAGAATCGCGATCTCGACCCAGCGCGGATCGATGCCGGCCTCGCCGCGAAGGTAGCGGTTGAGACCGCCGATGTGCCGTCGCAGGCCGGGCATGCGCAGCCAGACGCCGCCCGGGCCCTGCAGTCCCGCGAGGTTGAGCCCGCCCTCGCGCGGGCGCGCGAGGGCGTCGTACGCGGCTTTGTCATCGTCGGACAACGCCTCGCGGCGCACGGGCGGCAGGCGCGAGAGCGTTTGCGGATTCACGTCGGGAGGCAGCACGCGGGAAGCTCGCGGTGGGATCGTCATGCATCGCTCCGGGTACGATTCGGCTCGCGCCGGCGCGCAACGCGGCAGCCGGAAACGCCCGCCTCAACGGCGGCCGGCCGAGCCCGGATGCCCGCTCGACCGGGAGGAACGCCTGCCGAATATCGCCATCGGCGCGACCACCACCACCGGTACGATCAGTATGCCCAGGATGACGAGTGCCACGGGATCCACGGACTTCCAGAACTGACCCAGGTTCTGGAACAGCTTGAACGTCCTGACGATGAGCGTGCGGCTGTCTCCGGCGCCGTCCTGCCAGCGCTCGCCAGCACCCGACCCACCGGAGAACGAAGCCGGGTTTTGCGGCGCATCGCCAATGGCCGATCCGATCTGCTGCAGCTGCGTTCCGTAGATCTGATACGCGGCTTTCAATTCCGCCGGAATGGCCTCCGCCTCGTATCCGGTATCGCGCTGCGATGCGGCCGGCGCCGCCCCACCCTTCGCACCGGCAGCGGCAGGGCGCCCTGCCCCCTGCAGCGGATCGGACGGCACCACCGGTTCGGGGTCGAAGGCGCCCTTGGCGCCGGGGGCCGTTCCCCGGCGCACGGCGCCTGGTGGAGGTTCAATGGAGATATCCATGCCATCGATACGGATACCCATGCCGGCTTGGGGTTCGTCTGGCGCACGGGCATCCCCGTTGACTCCTGCGGCGCGCGACGACGCCCCGGCGCCGACGGCAACGCCGGCCAGGCCCGGTGCGCGCCGCTGCGCGCTCGCCTCGCCGTTGGGCTTGAGCGACTGCGCACGCGCATCGGTCTGCCTTGCGGCGGGACCAACGTAGTCCGCCAGGGCCGGCGACTGCCAGAGGAACGAGGCGGCCGCAACCGCGAGCAGCAGGGCGCCGGAAGCCGCGATGAAGCCCGGCCGGACCGCAGTGTCGCGGCGGCGCTCGACCGCCGCGCCCGCGCGCGGCGGCGCACCCCGAGGTACGGGGAGCATCTCGCGCCGCGCGCGCCGGCCAAGCGGCAATCCCCGCGCACTTGAGTTCGCGTTGTTCACCTGATTCGACTTTCCAATGATGTCGGCCCGGGCTTACCCATCCGCTGCGGAATTCGACGCTGCGCCCGTGCTGGCTGCGCGATTGCGGCGTAGCAGGCGGGCACAAGGCGAACCAGAAGCCTTCGTGAACCTCCGATCCCCGGGCTGCACCACGCACGCTTCGCTGCGGCGAAGCGCGCGCCGCCGTGGAGACCGGTCACCGTATTCAGTGGCCTGCATCGGACCGTCAGTTTGTTCGGCGTCCTGCATCGGATCGTCAGTTTATTCGGCGTCCCGCATCGGATCGTCAGTTTGTTCGGCGTCCTGCATCGGACCGTCAGTTTATCGCTTACCGAGCGACGCAAGACCTTCTTATCGACGCCTGTAACCGCTCTCATGACAAGGTGATCCGGCCCCAGGGGCGATGGAAGAGCCGGAATCGGGTCCAGCGCCGAATCCGGTGCGAGCGCCGCCTCGGAAGCCGCGCGAAACCGGGATTGCACGATGCCGCTGTTCCGATACCCGCGGACCGAACATGCTGAACCAGCCGCCATGCCTGGGTACCGTGCCGGCGAACGCTCCAGCAACGCGATGGAGCCGATCACGCCACCGCGACGCAGGAGCGAATGTCGCCACCGCAACGCTGGAGCGGAGCAAGCGCTGATGCGAGCGAGCCTGGAGCGCCGGCGGGAGCAGCCATTCGACGTTGCGTGGGCGGTCGCAGCCGATCGCACCACCGCGATTCGAGCCGTTGGTCCGTCGGCCGCCGCAGTCCAGGCTATGCGCCGGCAGGGTGCGACAGCGCGTTCTCGATGGCCGCTTGCAACCCGGGGATCGAGAACGGCTTCATGACCACCGGTACCCCCGGATGCAGGCGCGCCACCTCGGCGGTCTGGTGGCCCGAGGTGTGGGCGGTGAGGAAGACCAACGCGAGCGCTCCCCGCTCCAGCAGGTGGCAGGCGCACTCGACGCCGCTCATACGCCCGCGCAGGGTGATGTCGCAGACGACCAGTTCCGGCCGTTCGCGCTCGGCGAAATCCAGGGCCTCCTCGCCGCTCGAGGCCACGCCCACCACGTCGCAACCGAAGGACGACAGGGCGTGTTCGACGGCGAGGGCGTTGACCGCTTCGTCCTCGATCACCAGTGCGCGCGCCTTCATGCGAGGGCCAGCTTCCTCGCCGGCGCGACCGCCTTCCAGGTCTCGACCCGGTTGCGTCCCGCCGCCTTGGCTGCGTAGAGCGAGGTGTCGGCCGCTGCGATCAGCGCGTCGATCTCCGCGCCGGCGTGGGTCGATGAAGCCACCCCGAAGCTCGCCGAGACCCGCAGGCGGACGCCGCCGGCTGAAACCGCGGCTCCGCTCACCTTGAGGCGCAGGCGCTCCGCGACGCCGGCAGCCTCGGCGCTGCCGGTTCCGGGCAGCACGATCAGGAACTCCTCTCCACCCCAGCGTGCGATGACATCGTAAGGTCTCAGCACGCCCTGCATGCGGCACGCTGCCTCGACCAGGACCTGGTCGCCAGCGGCGTGACCGTGGGCGTCGTTGATGGACTTGAAGTGGTCCAGGTCGGCCAGCACCACGCTCACCGGCGGTCCGGAGCGTTCGGCGCGGGCGAGTTCGCGAGACAGTACTTCGCGGATCGCGCGGCGGTTGAAGATGCCCGTGAGCGGATCGATCGAGGCGAGCTGGCGCTGAACCTCGCGCGTGCGGATCAGCTGGTCCTGCAGGCGCACGATGCGCTCGCCCGCGCGCAGGCGCGCGCGCAGCTCCTGCTCGTGGAAAGGCTTGGTGACGTAGTCGTCCGCGCCGGACTCCCACCCTTGCAGCACGTCGCTCTCCCGGCCGCTGGCGGTGAGCAGCACCACGTACACGTAGTGCTCCGAGCCGGTGCGGCGCACCGCCCGGCACAGCTCCAGCCCATCCATGCCGGGCATGCCCCGGTCGAGGATGACGATGCGCGGCGCCTGCGGTCCCTGCAGGATCTCCCAGGCCTGCGCCCCGTTCTCGGTTTCCGCCACCTCGTCCCCCCACTCCTCGAGCAGCACCGTCAGCTGGCAGCGAACGATGGCGTCGTCCTCGGCCACCAGCACGCGCAGCGGATGCACCAGGTCACTGTCTTTCATCGGACTCATCGCGTTCCTCCCACGTCACGCAGAACGCGGCTCCCCTGCCGGGCCGCTCCACCGTCAGTTCACCGCCGATCTGCTTGGCCAGCATTCCGGCCATGCGCAGCCCGATGCCGCGCGGGGCACGGGGGGCCGGCGCATCCAGCGGCAGCCCCACTCCGTCGTCCGAGACGCGCAAGCGAAGCCGTTCCCCCGCCGGTTCGAAGTCGATCGAGATCAGGCCCTCCCGTGCCCCGGGGAAAGCGTGCTTGAGCGCGTTCTGCACCAGCTCGGCCACGAGCTGGCCAAGAGGCAGCGCCGAATCGATCGAGACCGCCGCCGCGCACGCGCGGACTTCGAAGCGCACGTTCGGCGGCGCGCTGCCGTCGATCAGCAGGGGCAGCAACCCCGCCAGGTACTGTCCGAAGTCGAGCGCGCCGCAGTCATCCTGGCCATAGAGCTGCTCGTGCGCAAGCGCCATGATGCGGATGCGGCTCTGGCTCTCCTCGAACACCGCGCGCGCGGCCGGCGTGTCGAGCTTGCGCGCCTGGAGCTGCAGGGTGCCGGAGATCACCTGCATGTTGTTCTTCACGCGGTGGTGGATCTCGCGCAGCAGCAGCTGCTGGCGCTCGCAGGCCGCCCGCAGGTCGCGGTCCGCCTTCCTGCGGGCGGTGATGTCGATGATGGAGACCAGGATGGAGCGGCCATCCGGCGCATCGATCGGCGTGAGCGCGACGTCCATCGGGAATTCGCTGCCGTCGCGGCGCCAGCCCTCGAGCTGCGGTCCGGCGGCCGCGCGCAGGTCTCCGAACGCCGCGCCCTCGCCTCGGCAGCAGTGCCGCAGCAGCCGCCCGTACTCGGGGATCAGGACCTCGAGCGGCTGTCCGACGAGCTCGTGGCGGGCGTACTCGAACAGCTGCTCGACGCGCGAGTTCACCAGCGTGATGCAGCCCGATCGGTCCACCATCACCATCCCGTGCGGCGCGGCCTCCACGATCAGGCGCATGCGCTCACGGCTGTCGCGCACCGCAACCGTCATCGCCCAGGCGCCGGCCACGGCGCGCCGGCGGCTGGCGTTGCTCGAGGCGAGCATGGCGAAGCACAGCAGGCTCAGCGCGGCGAACAGCGCCGAACCGGACCGCGAGGCGGGCCACGTCAGCGCCGCCGCTGCAAGGCCGGCGGCCAGCGCGAACCATGCCGCGGCCATGCTCCGGAGAGCCTCGGCAAGCAGCCGGCACAGATCCGCGCCGATGCCCGGTACGATCGGATCAGTGCCGGAAAACAACGTCCACCGCACCGCCTCGAACAGCTTCCAGCGCTCGGCGAAGCGCGGGTTCTCGCCGCGGTCGGCGTTCGGGGGGGCCGGCGCCGCGCCCGCGACGCGAAGCGTCTGTGCCGTCATCGCCCGGATTACGGCGGGAGGCACGGAACACTTGAGCGGGAAAGGGCGATCGCGCTGGCAGGCTGCCGAGGAACAGAACTTCTGCCGGGGAACTTGGGAACGCGGCCTGAACTCCAGACCGCACGCGGCGCAGCACATGCTCTGCATGGACGGACTCACTTCGGAGAAACCATCCACGCAGGGTGGCACTATCGCATCACACCCACCTCCCGCCGAAAACGTTCACCAGAACCCCGACATTCAGAAACAACTGAGTCCATTTCAGTGAGCAACACCCGGGTCAATTCCGGTGAGCGTCAAAGCACTACTCGCCGTAGCCGGGATCGAGAACGAGCAGCGGGACGCCGAAACGTCCTCTCCAGACTGGGATCGGGAGAGGCGTTCGTGACAGTTGACAAAAACAGTTATACTGTCTAGTATCGCTGGCATGAACGAATCCAAGACGTTCGCCCTTGACGAGATTGCAGCTCTTGCCGAGCTGCCACGCCGCACCGTCCGGTACTACATCCAGTCCGGACTGATCGATCGCCCGCAGGGTGTCGGCAAGGGCGCCTACTACACCCAACACCACGTCGAGCAGCTTCTGCTGGTGCGGAAGTGGCAGCTGGCGGGGCTGTCGCTGGAACGGATCGGCGAGTTGCTCAAGCAGCAGGCCGCCGGCCCCCTGCCCCCGACGCCACG
>JADLDQ010000275.1 GCA_020846575.1 Burkholderiales bacterium | reverse complement strand
TGGGGAGACGATCGGCTCGCGCGAAGCGAGCGCCGTCTGGGCGTTCTGCCCGTCGGCGTCGGCCACCTTCAGTTCGTAGCGGGCACCCTGCTTCACCACGTAGGCGACGCGCGTCGAGAACACGCCGCGTTCGCCAGTGACGTTCTCGTAGATGGCGTCCGAGATCTTGTGCGCGGTGAGCCGCAGCTGCGCCGGCGTCAGCGTGTAGCCCACGCCGACCGACTGCGCGCGCTTCTGCACGTCGAGCAGCCTGAAGCGCACCTCGAAGCGGCCGTCGGGCAGGCGCTGCACGGCGCCGATCACCAGGAAATCGGCGTTGCGGTTGCGCCACTCGGTGAAATCGACCTGGGAGATGTCCGTCGGCGGCGCACCCACGCTTCCGGCGTACTGCAGTCGGAAGCGCCCGCTCCTTTGCAGGTCGGCCTCGACGATGTCGGTGATACTCTCGGGCAACTGGCGCTCGCCCGCCAAGGAGAGCACCGCGATCGGGACCGGGTTGGCGCCGCCGCCGGTGATTTCGATGGTCAGTTGCGCGATGCCGGGCGGCGCCACGAGCGCCAGGCAGGTTGCTGCGAAAAACAGAAGGCGTGTGAGGGCTGTTCGCTTCATCCGCTCAAGTCTTGGCTCGCGTGCACGATCGCAGCCGCAGCCCCCGTTGCGCTGCGCGGCGCATTATAGCGCGGCGCACGCACGCCATTCCCTGCGCAGCCTGCACCCCCACCGGGTCGATGGAAGCGGCACCTGCCCCGCGCCGCCGGCGCCGCATCACTCCATCGGCCGGAACCGCAGTTCCAGCCTGCGCTGGTACTGGCCCGGCTCGGGCCGGGGCAGCGGAGAGGACTTCAGGATGGCGCGCTCGACGCTGTCGTCGTAGGCCTTCTCGCCGCTGGAGGTGCGCAGTTTCACCGAGAGCACCTCGCCGGTGGGCAGTTGCTCGACCTCGAATATGGCCTCCGGGTTGCCCGCGAGGCCAGCCGGCAGCGTGATGTTTCCCCTGATCTTAGCTCTCACGCGATTCACGTAGCCCGGGTCCACGGCCACCGCGGGCACCGAGGGCGCGGAGACCGAGGGCACCGGCGCCTTGACCGGCGGCTTCTTGACCGGCTCCGTCTTGAGCTGCTCGCGCTGGACGAGCGTCAGTTCCTCGGCGAGCTGCCGTTCCATCCGGCGGCGGAAATCCAGGTCGAGGGGCGGCTCCTCGACGGCGGGCTTCTTCGGTGGCGCCTTCTTCGCCGCCACCGCGATGTCCGGCTTCTTCGGCGTTTCCGGTACCGGCTTGGGTGCGGGCCTGGGCAGCGGCGGCGGCTGCACTTGCGGTTTCGGTTCTGGCCTTTGCTGGCGGACCACCGGCGGCTCCGGCAGGCGCGGCCACAGTTCCGCCGTCACCGTCTCGGGACGGCGCGACTGCCAGCTCACGCCGAACACGAGCACCGCGACCAGCGCCAGGTGAACCCCGGTCGCCAGCACGGCGGAGGGC
This sequence comes from Burkholderiales bacterium, assembly GCA_020846575.1. Classification (GTDB taxonomy): domain Bacteria; phylum Pseudomonadota; class Gammaproteobacteria; order Burkholderiales; family SG8-39; genus JADLDQ01. The sequence goes on along the minus strand of JADLDQ010000275.1, from coordinate 2,311 downwards.
AGCGCGCCGGGCTCGCGCTTGTGGCGCGCCTGCGCCATCAGGGTCCGGCCGGCTTGACCAGCAGACCGACGCGCTGGATGTTGCTGCGCTGGAGCTCGTCCATCACCTTGAGCACCGCCTCGTAGCGCACGTCCTTGTCCGCGGCGATCACCACGGGCAGCGCCGGGTTGCGGGCCTGGCGCTCGCGCACCGCCGCCACCAGGGCCCGCATATCCACCGAGCGCTCCTCGACCCGCCCGCCCGCGGACGAGGAGACGCGCTCGCGCAGCAGCATCGAGGTATCGCGGCGCACCACGATCTCGAGCGGCGCGACCTGCACCTGCGCCGCCTTGCCCACACTGGGCAGGTCGACCACGCCAGGGTTCACCAGGGGCGCGGTGACCATGAAGATCACCAGCAGCACCAGCATCACGTCCACGGAGGGCACGACGTTGATCTGGTTGACGAGTTTGCGGGAGCGCATGAGGGTGCGAGCGGGCCGTGGCGGACCGCGCTACTTCGCGTGCGACTGCCGGTTGAGGATGTTGGAGAACTCCTCCATGAAGCTCTCGAAGCGCAGCGACAATCGGTCCACGTCGTGCGCGAAGCGGTTGTACGCCACCACCGCCGGGATCGCCGCGAAAAGCCCGATCGCGGTCGCGACCAGCGCCTCGGCGATTCCCGGCGCCACGGCGGCGAGCGTCGCCTGCTGCACGTTGGAAAGCCCGCGGAAGGCGTGCATGATCCCCCACACCGTACCGAGCAGACCCACGTAAGGGCTCACCGAGCCGACCGAGGCGAGAAACGACAGGTGCGCCTCCAGGCGGTCCATCTCGCGGTGGTAGGTGGCGCGCATCGCGCGGCGCGCGCCATCGACCATCGCCGCCGGGTCGGCGCTGCGCTGGGTGCGCACCTTGACGAATTCCCGGAACCCGGCCTCGAAGACGCGCTCCAGGCTGCCCGTGGAATGGCGGTGGTTCACCGCGCTCTGGTAGAGCGCGCCCAGGTCGGAGCCGCTCCAGAAATCCCGCTCGAACTGCTCCGTCTGGGTGCCGGCGCGGCGGATCCCGAACCACTTGCGGAAGATGAAGTACCAGGACATGAACGACACGACCAGCAACAGCAGCATCACCGCCTGGACCACGGGACTCGCGTTCCAGAGCAGGGTGATCATGGACAGATCCTGCGTCACGTTCATGCCGTTTTCCCTGTGGCCGTCCGAATCCGGCGCCATGTTCCGGTTTCCGGCCGGGGTGCGCGCGCTCGGGCGGCGCGAACCCGAGCCGCGTTCATGCGTATCTTTCCAGCCCCACCGCCAGCGCCCTGGGCAGGGCGATCGGCCGGTGCTTGTGCGCGTCCACGCACGCGAGCGCCAGTTCCGCCCGGGCGAGCACTTCGCCGCCGCGCTTCACCCGCTGCTCGAGCACCAGTCGCACGCCGCCGGCACGCAGCAGCCGCGCGGTGACCGCGAGCAGGTCGTTCAAGAGCGCGGGCTTATGGTAGGTGATTTGCAAGGTGTGCACCACAAACACGATGCCGTCGCGGCGCGCCATCTCGCCCAGGTCGAAGCCGGCGCACTGGATCATCTCGGCGCGCGCCGCCTCCATGAAGTCGAGGTAGCGGCCGTGGTAGACCACGCCGGCTGCGTCGGTATGCTGGTAGTAGACGCGCACCGGCCAGGAGAACTCCGCGCCTGCGGGTCTGCCCGTGCCGGCGGTGCGGCCTGCGGCGCCTCGCGGATTCACTCCGGAAACAGTCCTCCCGACTCGCCGGCGCGAGACGCCGCGTCGCCGGCGCGCGACGCCGCGTCGCCGGCGCGCGACATGGCGTCCGCGGCGCGCGGCGCCACGAGCCCGAAGTGACGGTAGGCCGCGACGGTCGCCACCCGGCCGCGCGGGGTGCGCTGCAGGTAGCCCTGCTGGATGAGGTAGGGCTCCAGCACGTCCTCGATGGTGTCCGCGGCCTCGCCCACCGCGTGGGCGAGATTCTCCAGGCCCACCGGACCGCCGCTGAACTTCTCGATCACCGCGAGCAGCAGCTTGCGGTCCATCACGTCCAGCCCCAGCACGTCCACCTCCAGCATCGCCAGGGCCGCGTCGGCCACCGCGCGCGAGATCACGCCCTGCGCCTTGACCTGCGCGAAGTCGCGCACGCGCCGCAGCAGGCGATTGGCGACGCGCGGCGTGCCGCGCGAGCGCCGCGCGATCTCCAGGGCGCCGTCGCCGGACAGCTCCACCTTGAGCAGCAGCGCCGAGCGCTCGACGATGCGCCGCATTTCGGCGTCGGTGTAGAACTCCAGGCGCGCGACGATGCCGAAGCGGTCGCGCAGCGG
>JADLDQ010000274.1 GCA_020846575.1 Burkholderiales bacterium | reverse complement strand
GAATCCGCAGACCGTTCCCGTGCAATCCGTTGCACAGCTCACCGCCTATCTGAAGGCGAGACCGGGGAAGGTCGCCTACGGCAGCGGCAACGCGACCGGACGTATCGCGACAGAACTCTACCGGTCAGCCACCGGTTTCGAGGCGCTCTATGTTCCGTATACGGGCGTTCCTACTGCGATTGCCGATCTCATAGCCGGTCGGATTCAGTTCATGGTTGCCGACGCGACCTACGGACTTGCGCAGGTGCGCGCCGGAAAAGTGAGGGCGCTTGCGGTGACGACCGCTCATCGGCTCTCTTCAGCTCCGGAAATTCCAACGATGGCCGAAGCGGGGATTGCCGGCTATGACATTGCCGCCTGGTTCGCCACGTTCCTTCCAGCGGGCGCGCCCGCTGACATCGTCGCCACGCGCACTTCCTGGTGCAACAGTGCAATGACCAACGAACGCGCGCGCGACTTCCTCAGACCTCTGGGCGCCCAGCCCTTTCCGGGTTCACCCACGAGCCTGGCGAGCTTCGTACAGAGCGAAACCGAAAAGTGGGGCAAGGTCGTTCGCTTCGCGGGAATCCAACCCGAATAAGGCGAGCGCCGAGCGGGTACGAGGAAGAAGGCCACTTCGCGATCCCGCGCGATCTGCCCCGTGTTACGCGCCGGGTGCAGCGCAATCCGTGCAACCTCCGCCTTCGAAAGCACCGATGAGCGGCGCGTGATCGTCCGCTAGGCTCCCTCGCGTGGACTTTCCCGCCTTGTTGGCGGAGAATCGCGCTTCCACGAAGGAGGACGGGCGCGAGCGTTGGTGCACGGGCGCCGGCGAGGCGGCGCGTCCGGGTGCTCGACCGCGTTCCCGGAAGGAGCAGCAAGTCATGGCAGACATTCCCCGCCTGAACGGCGTCATCAAGGCGCTGGAGCAGGGGCAGACGGCGTTCACGGCCTTCACGCCGGTCGACGTGGAGAGCGCCATCGCCATGAGCGGCTCGAAGCTTGACGGCGTGGTGTACGAGATGGAACACGCGCCGCTCGACTTTCCCGGCCTGCGCCAGGCGCTGCAGGCGATGCTGGACCGGCGCCAGATCGCGCAGGGCGGCACGCTCGCCCCCGCGGTCACGCCGCTGGTGCGCATCCCGCCCAACGGGGGCGAGCACAACCAGTGGATCGCCAAGCAGGTGCTCGATATCGGCGTCTACGGCGTGGTGTTCCCGCACGTGAGCACGGTGGAAGAGGCGTGGAACGCGGTCGGCGCCTGCCGCTACCCGCGCCTGTCCAGCGCGCCGCGCTACAAGCCGCCCGGCATCCGCGGCGACGCCCCGGCGCGCGCCGCGCGCTACTGGGGCCTCACGCAGCCCGAATACTACCGGCGCGCCGACGTGTGGCCGCTCGACCCGCAGGGCGAAATCCTGGTGGTGATCCAGTGCGAGGACACGCGCGCGATCGACAACCTGCCGCGCATCCTGCGCGAGGTCCCCGGCATCGGCGTGGTCCTGATCGGCGAGGGCGACCTGTCGCAGGAGCTGGGCTATCCGAGGCAGTACGAGCACCCGGTGGTCGCCAAGGCGATCGGCGATATCCTCACGATCTGCAAGGAGTACAACGTCGCCTGCGGGCACCCGCATCCCGACGCGAACAACATCGAGCGCCTGGTGTCCTCCGGGTTCCGCTTCCTGATGCCCTCGGCGCCGCGGTCCTTCGGGGTGCTGGAGCAGGGGCGCAAGCTCACCGGCAGGGCTTAGATCCGAAGCGCCGGGCGGCCTGCGCGCGCCACGCGCATCACCGTCCATGCAGTCAAATCGCCGCCGCAGGATCGCGGTGCGTGCCAACCAGCAAAGGAGTGCATCCAGATGGGCAAGATGAGCGCCGCGGCGACCAAGATCGATCTCGACAAGTTCCGGCTGCGCCGCTTCGTCGAGCGCCTGGTCGAAATGGGCGAGATGGAAGTCCGCGAGGATCCGGTGCCGCTCACGCGGCTCTCGGAGGTCATCGAGACGACGAAGAAAGGCGTCCTGTTCCGCAAGGCGGGACCGGAACGGGTCGAGGTCGCGGCCAAGGTGTCCGGTTCGCGCACCCGGCTGGCGGCCGCGTTCGACACCACCCTGGACAAGCTGCACGAGGAGTACTTCCGGCGCATGGGGACGCCGCAGGAGACGGTGGAGATTCCCCAGGGCGAGGCCCCGGTGCAGCAGATCGTGCTCACGGGCAAGGACATCGACCTCACGCGGCTGCCGTTTCATCCGCAGCACGAATTCGACGGTAGCTGCTACATCTCCTCGGGCATCGATTTCACGGTGGATCCTCAGAGCGGGCGCCGCAACGTGGGCAGCCGGCGGCTGTCGCTGCGCAACAGGAACACCACCGGCACCAACGTCACCGCGCCATCGGACTTGAAACGCATCTACCAGGGCTGCGTCAAACGCGGCGAGAAGCTGCCCATCAGCTTCACCATCGGCAATCACCCGCTGGACATGTTCGCCGCCACCACCCGCGTGCCGATCGACGAGCTGAGCCTGATCGCGCGCTTCCGCGGCGAGCCGGCGGCGGTGGTGAAGAGCGTCACCAACGAGCTGCTGGTGCCGGCCGACGCCGAGGCGGTGCTGGAGGGCTACCTCGACGAGCGGGGCTATGTCGAGCCCGAGGGGCCCTTCGGCGAGTACATGGGCTACTACGGCGCGATCCACATGGACCCGGTGTTCCACTTCACCGCGATCACCATGCGTCGCGATGCCATGTTCCAGACCTGCCTGCACGGTTCGGCCTTCTCG
>JADLDQ010000273.1 GCA_020846575.1 Burkholderiales bacterium | reverse complement strand
GGGGCTGCGCCCGACCGATACCAGCACCATGTCGTAGCGCTGTGGCCCGGTGGGGGCTTGCGCTCCCTCGAACGCGACCCAGACGCCGTCGGACCTGGCCTCGGCCGACACGGTCTTCGAATCGAGCATGATGCGGTCGAACCGCCCCTGGTTCAGTTTCTGCCACACCCGCACCAGGTCCCGGTCGGCGCCCTGCATCAGGCCATCGAGCATCTCCACCACCTCCAGCCGCGCGCCCAGGGTGGAGTACACCGTGCCGAGTTCCAGGCCGATGATCCCGCCGCCGATCACCAGAAGCTTCTGCGGCAGCGCACGCAGTTCCAGGGCGCCGGTGGAGTCCACCACCCGCGGATCCTGCGGCATGAAGGGCAGCCGCACCGGTTGCGATCCCGCGGCGATGATCGCCTTCTCGAACCGAATCGAGCGGCGCCCCTCGGCGCCGTCCACGCTCAGCCGATTCGCGTCGGCGAAACTTCCCACGCCCTGCACCACCGTGACCTTGCGGCCCCTGGCCATGGCGGTCACGCCCTGCACCAGCCTTGCGACCACCTTGTCCTTGAACGCGCGCAGCCGCTCGAGATCGATCTGCGGTTCGGCGAAGCGGATGCCGTGTTCGGCCATCGCGCGGGTTTCGTCGATCACCGCCGCGGCATGCAGCAGCGCCTTGGAGGGAATGCAGCCCACGTTGAGGCACACGCCGCCCAGCCTGGGATAGCGCTCCACCAGGACCGTGTTCAATCCCAGGTCGGCGGCCCGGAAAGCGGCCGCGTAGCCGCCCGGTCCCGAGCCGAGCACCACCAGGTCGCAGCGGATTTCCGCTGCACCCACTTCGGGCGCAGCACCCGGCGCGGGCCGCGACGCGGCGGGGACCGCAACAGGCGCCGGCGCAGCGCAAGCCGGCGCAGGCGCTGGGGCTGGCGCGGGAGCCAGGGCTGGCGCTGTAGCCGGCGCTCTGGGGGAAGCCGCCCCGGCCGAGGGTTGCGCCGCGACCTCCAGGACGAGAATGACCGATCCCCTGGAGACCCTGTCACCCACCTTCAGCCGCAACTGCGCGACCCGGCCGGCTTGCGGGGACGGTATCTCCATGGAAGCCTTGTCGGACTCCAGGGTGATGAGCGATTGCTCCTTGTCCACCGACTCGCCGGGCTTCACCAGCACCTCGGCCACCTCGACGTCCTTGAAGTCGCCGATGTCGGGAACGGTGATCTCCACGCCTTGTGCCATCCTCGGCCCCGCCTAAAGGAGAGAACGCCGGATGTCGGACAGCACCGACGAGAGATAGGACGCGAAGCGCGCGCCGTCGGCGCCGTCGATCACGCGGTGATCGTACGAAAGCGCGAACGGCAGCAACAGTCGCGGCACGAACTGCCCGTTGCCCTCGGCCGTTCCCTTCCACACCGGGCGCAGGGTGGATTTCGAGACGCCCAGGATCGCCACCTCGGGCGCGTTGATGATCGGCGTGAACATAGTGCCGCCGATGCCCCCGAGGCTGGAGATGGAGAAGGTACCGCCCTGCATGTCGCCGGGCTTGAGCTTCTTGTCGCGCGCGAGCCTGGACATGTTCGACAGCTCCTGCGCGAGCTCGAACACGCCCTTCCTGTCCGCGTCCCGGATCACCGGCACCATCAGGCCCTCGGGCGTATCGACTGCCACGCCGATGTGGTAGTAGTTCTTGAGCACCAGGTTCTGGCCGTCGCGGTCGAGCGAGGCGTTGAACTGCGGGTACTGGCGCAGCGCCGTCACGCAGGCCTTGATGAGGAAGGCGAGCAGCGTGAGCTTGAAGCCCTGCTTCTCGGAACTCGACGCATTGCCCTTTCGAAACGCCTCCAGGTCGGTAATGTCCGCCTCGTCGAACTGGGTCACGTGGGGTATCGAGACCCAGTTGCGGTGCAGGTAGCCGCCGGAGAGCTTGCGGATGCGCGACAGCGGCTTCACTTCCACCGGCCCGAACTTCGCGAAATCCACCTGCGGCCACTCGGGCAGCTTGAAGGCGAACCCGCCAGCCGGCGCGGCGGCCGCCGGCGCGGGCGCCGCCTGCATCACGCTCTTCACGAAACGCTGCACGTCCTCGTGCAGGATGCGGCCCTTGGCGCCGCTGCCGCTCACCCGCTCCAGGTTGACGCCGAGGTCCCGCGCGAACCTGCGCACCGACGGGCCGGCGTGCGGCCGGAAGGTGGGTGATTCCTTGACCGGCTCGAACGGAACCGGCGCGCCCGGGGGGACGCGGGCGCCGGCCGGCGGCTCGGCGCTCGCGGCAGGCGCGGAGGACTCCGCCGGCGGGGCAGGCGCCCGCGCAGAGGCGGCGCCCGGCGGGGGCGGTACGGCCGGCTTGTCTTGCAGGCGCCCAGAGTCCGCTTGTTCCGCGGGCGCAGGCGCCGCCGCGCCGGCGGCCTGCTCCATCAGCAGGATCAGCGTGCCCCGGGAGACCTTGTCCCCGACCTTGACCTTCAGCTCTTTCACCACGCCCTCGCCCGGCGACGGGATTTCCATGGTCGCCTGGTCCGACTCCACCGTGATCAGCGACTGCTCGGTCTTGATCGGATCGCCCGGGCCGACCAGGACTTCGATCACGTCGACGTCCTTGAAGTCGCCGATGTCGGGCACGTGGATTTCGCGCGTATCGCTCATGAAAAGCTCACCGGTTGTCGTGTCGCGCGAGCGCCGCCGCGTGGCCTGCCGCCAGTCCCTTGCCCCTGCCGCTGCGGCCTGTCGCTCAGACGGCCAGCGGGCTGGGCTTTCCCGGATCGATACCGTATCTGCGCATCGCCTCTCCCACGACGGAGCGAGGGATCTCGCCGTCGTCGGCCAGCGCCTTGAGCGCGGATACGGCCACCCAGTGGCGGTCGACTTCGAAATGGTAGCGCAGCTTCTGGCGCGAATCGGAGCGGCCGAAGCCGTCGGTGCCGAGCACGCGGTAGGTCCGTCCCTTGGGCAGGAAGGCGCGGATCTGGTCGGCGAAGGCCTTCATGTGATCGGTTGACGCAACGATGGGACCCTGGCGCTCACCGAGCCGCGACTCCACGTAGGAAACGCGCCGCGGCTCGCCCGGGTGCAGCAGCGACCAGCGCTCGCATTCCAGCCCGTCGCGGCGCAGCTCGTTGAAGCTGGTCGCTCTCCACACGTCGGCGGCGACGTCCCAGTGCGCGGCGAGCAGCTGCGCCGCCTCGATCACCTCGCGCAGAATGGTGCCCGAGCCGAGCAGCTGCACCCGGTGCTTCCTGGACTCGCCCTGCGACAGCAGGTACAGCCCCTTGAGCACGCCCTCCCGGGCCTGCGGGTCGGCGGCATCGGCAAGTCCCGGGTGGATGAAAGCCTCGTTCATGATGGTGATGTAGTAGTACACGTCCTCCTGCTGCGAAATCATGCGCCGCAGCCCGTCCTGGACGATCAGCGCCAGCTCGTAGGAGAAACTCGGGTCGTAGGACACGCAGTTCGGCACCGCCGAGAACAGGATGTGCGAATGGCCGTCCTGGTGCTGCAGGCCCTCGCC